>JBEKED010000143.1:0-9950 GCA_050014035.1 Terriglobales bacterium | reverse complement strand
GAAATTCGCAAGCTTAGCCATTCAGATTGCTCCTTTAGTTGGTTTGATCTCTTAGGCTAGGGTGGTCGAGCGGTGTGGAGCTTTCCTGGCAAAGCACGCGCAACAGCAGGCCGACGCAAAGACCTAATACACTTCAGAATAACAGCTATCTACGTAAGATGTCAAATATATCGACAGACGCGCCGCCTTACCGCAAGTAATTGTGGGTACCATACGGGTCGCCGGGCCTAGCCCCTCGGCCTTCTTTCATCACAAACAGCCGTGGCATCCATCACAGACGGCAAAAGCAGGTCCTTCGCTTTGCTCCCGATGACAATTTTGCGGTTGGCCAGCGCTCGCGGGAGGGCCACTTCTTGAAAAGCGCAAGAAGTGGCGCACCCACGGCTGGTGGAATCCCACACATCGCAAAGTGCGCGATGAGTGGGGCACCCGCTGCTCCATTTACCGGAGCTCTTTGAAGACGGCTAAACAGATTGCTGGGAAACTACTTTCTACCGTGCAGTCTACCCTCAGCGGCTAAAGCCGTCGTTAAAAACACACCGGAAATCGCAGCGGTGAACCGCTGCGCCACCCAAAGGCAAATTCGTCATATTGAACGGAGCGGAAGACCTGTGCAGGAACGCGGTCAGGTCCATGGGTCCTTCGCTTCGCTCAGGATGACAAATTATAGTTAGCGCGGGACGTTTTGAAGTTAGCGCGACGTCCACTACTCTTGCAATTCCGGCGGTAGGCCTTGGTTGATCGCTTGGCGTACTTTGGCCATCAGGCAATCTCGGTCTCCGAAATCTTGGGGCTCTATGGGATCGTGGAATTGGACGGTTACGGTTCCTGGACGGATGGCGAAACGGGCTTTGGGCATGACTGCTTCGGTGCCGGAAATGGTGATGGGGACTATGGGAACTTTGCATTCTTCGGCTAAGTAGAAGGGACCTTTTTTGAAGGGCAGGAGTTTGCCATCGAAGGAGCGCTTGCCTTCTACGTAGATGGTCATGTTCAGGCCCTGATCTAGGGCTTTGACGGCGTCGCGGAGGGCGGAGAGTCCGGCATCGCGATTGCCTCGGTCTACCGGGACCAGCGAACCGATTTGCATGATCTGACGGAGGATGGGGACTTTGAATAATCCTATTTTCACCATGACCGAGGTGCGGCGCGGGATTAGCGGGAGGGTGATGGGCGGATCGAGATTCGAAATGTGATTCGACATGAAGATGTAGGTGCGGTTGGGATCGAGTTTTTCTCGGCCTTCGATTCGGACTTTGACTCCGGCTATGCGGACTCCGGTGAAGGCTGCCCACATGCAGCCGCGATAGAGGGGGTTGATGTCTTTGGTGAGGTAGGTCCAGGGGAATCCGATTAGCGCCGCGACGGGGAGCGCAGCGGCCCAGAACAATAACATTAGGATGGTGCGAAACACCTTAACTCACTCCGAGCTCGCGCAGGCGTTGGGGTAGCTTCTCATAGATGCGTCCGAAACCGCCATTGGAGAGGATGGCTACTACGTCGGTGGGGCGAAGTTCGTGGGCGATGGCGTTCACTATGGCGTCGGCGTCGGGCAGGATGCGCGCGGGCTTGCCTTGGTTTTTGATTTCGGCGATGACTCGGTTGAGATCTAGACGCTCGGCTTCGGGGATGGCTTCGGATTTGAAAATAGCTGCTATTACTACTTCGTCGGCTTGGGCCAGGCTGTGGGCTAGCGCGTCTTGCAGGACGTTGCGGCGCATGGTGTTCGAGCGCGGCTCTAGAACCACCCACAGACGCGATTGGGGATAGCGGGCTCGCAGGGCGCGGATGGTTTGCTCGATGGCGGTGGGATGATGGGCGAAGTCGTCGATGATGGTGACTCCGTTGAGTTCGGCTTTGACCTCGAGGCGGCGTTTTACGCTGCGAAATGTTTTTAGGGCCTTCGCGATTACATCTTTGGGGATTTCATAGTTCGCGGCTAGCGCGGCGGCGGCGGTGGCGTTCCAGACGTTGTATTCTCCGCCTAGAGCGAATTCGAAGTTGGCCCAGGGCTTGCCGGCGCGGTCGACTGACCACGAGGTTTCATGCTCGGATTGCTTTAGATTGGTGATTTTCCAGGTTGCTTGATCGGAGGGCTGATTGGAGGCTCCGTAACGCTCTACGGGGCAGAAGGCTTTTTCCAGGCAGCGGTTCAGGCTGGCGTTCGAGGGCTCGGCTGAGGCGAAGGCTACGATTCGGCCTCGGCCCGGGACTAAGTTTACCAGGCGCTTGAAGGCAGTCTCGACGGCGTCGAGATCTTTGTAGATATCGGCGTGATCGAATTCTACTGAAGTCAGGATCACGGAGTCGGGAAAATAGTGCAGGAACTTTGGACCTTTGTCGAAGAACGCGGTGTCGTACTCGTCGCCTTCGAGGATGAAATGCTTGCCTTGGCCGAGGCCGAAACTGCGGCCGAAATTTTCGGCTATGCCTCCGATGAGGAAGGATGGCTCCAGGCCGGCGGTTTCGAAGATCCAGGCTAGCATTGAGGTGGTCGTGGTTTTGCCGTGGGTTCCGGCTACTACGAGGACATCTTTGCCTATAAGGAATTCATCGTGGAGAATTTGCGGCATGGAGCAGAAGGGGATGCGCTGGTCTAGGACGTGCTCCAGTTCTACGTTGCCGCGCGAGAGGGCGTTGCCCACTACCACCAGATCGGGCTTGGGATCGAGGTTCTCTTCGGCGAAGGGCTGGGCTACGGGGATGTTCAGCGATTCTAGAAACGTCGACATTGGTGGATAGGAGGCGGCGTCGGAGCCGGTGACCTGGAAGCCGCGCTCTTGCAACATTCCGGCTAGTGACGCCATGGCGGTGCCGCAAATGCCGATTAGATGAATGTGCTTGGGTTTGGGCTTTTGTGTGGCTTGGGACTTGGGTTTCGGCTTGGATTCCGCACGTTTCATTGGCCGGGTCATTTCGTGGTTGCCGACTCCAGAATGCTTAGAGTTACTTTGTCGCTTACTTCGAGGCTGGCTTTTACTCCGATGGGGAGAGTGATGTTGGCGCGGGAGACGTGGCCGGAACGCAGGCCGAAGGCTACGGGGATTCGCAATTCGCTCACCACTCGCAGTACTACTTCTTCCAGCGTGTAGTCCTGATCGGGACTTTGGCGGCAATCTAACATTTCTCCGAAGATGATGGCTTGCACGTCTTTGAACTTGCCGGCTAGTTTCAACTGCATCAACATGCGGTCGATCTGGTAGGGCTTGGCGGCAACGTCTTCCATGAAGAGAATGGTGCCGGCGGTTTCGATTTCGTGGTCGGTTCCTAGGGACGCGGCCAACATGGAGAGGCAGCCGCCGTAGAGGATGCCCTCGGCTTTGCCCGCTTGCAGCGGCTTTGCGCCTGAGGTCTCGCCTATCTCCCACTCGGTGGCTCCGCTCAGGGCGTTTTGCCACGAGGGTAGATCTATGCCATCGGGTTGGGCAAAATCCTTGGCGGCCATGGGACCGTGGAAGGTTACGAAGTTGGCAGCGTCGGCGATGCAGCAGAGCAGCGTTGTTATGTCGCTGTAACCAACCAGAATCTTGGGATGCGCGGCGATTTTCACGGGATCGAGCGTCGGGGGCAAGTAGTTCGAGCCGTAGCCTCCTCGGGCGCAGATGATGGCGCGGATGTCGTCACGCTCGAACATGGTTTCCAATTCTCGGGCGCGGCGCTCTACGGAACCGGCGAAGTAGAGATCGCGATCGAGGATGGAAGGGAGATAGAAGGGCTCGTAACCGGCTTGGCGAAGGGCTTCGGCGCCTGCTTCGAGCAACTCGCGCTTGACGTTGGAGGCGGGGGCCACGATTCCTACTTTGTCGCCGGAGTGGAGGGCTCGGGGCTTGATTCTCGGATTGTGGGCGGAAGGCATTTGGATTAAGTTTAGTGTCGATCTTATTTCGCGGCAGCTCGCAGCGGCTAAAGCCGTCGACGGAAACGAGCGCGGCATCGCAGCGGTAAACCGCTGCGCCACCCAAAAGCAAAAATCAAAAGCAAAATCCCTCAGTCGACGCTTCCGTGGAATCCCACCCCTTCGGCTTCGCTCAGGGCAGGCTCTTGCGCAAAAAACGCGCAAGGATGGGGCACCCACGAGAGTCATTGGAGTCGACCGTTCGATTTTAAATGAAGAACTCTCCGCGGCAGATGATGGTGGCTGGGCCTTGCAGATAGACTTCATTCTGCCAGCGGACGGTCTGCGCACCTCCGGGCGCTGATACCTTTACTGGCGACTTGACCTGGCCAGCGGCAATGGCGGCTACGGCTGAGGCGCATGATCCGGTGCCTGACGACTCGGTTTCTCCTACTCCTCGCTCGAAGAGGCGAATTTCGATTTCATTCGGACCTCGCACGGCCACATACTCCACATTCGTGCCTTGCGGAAATTGGGGCTGGGTTTGGATCAGCGCTGCCTGGCGTTGCCACCCATCTTGGAAACTTTCTACGAAAATTACGAAGTGCGGATTGCCCATCGAGACTTTCATGCCTACGGCTCGCAGCCACATGGTCTCAATCGACAACTCGCCGCCTATTTCGGGCTCACCCATTTCGGTTTCGAACTCGAAGGTGCAACCTTGCCGTCCGGTGAGACGACAGGTCTTCAGTCCGGCGCCGGTGCGGACCACTACTTCCGTTTTATTTTTTTGCTGGGAACAAATCTGGGCAGCTACGCAGCGGGTTCCGTTGCCGGAGATTTCGGCTTCGGAACCATCCGCGTTGATGAGACGGGCTTTCACGTCGGCTTCGGCATCGGAAAACAGCCATTCCACGCCGTCGGCGCCGACTCCGCGATGACGATCGCAGAGGCGACGGGTTAGCTCGGGCAAGTCGCCGGACACTGGCTCCGCTTCGACCAGCAAAAAATCATTGCCGCATGCCGACGCTTTGGTAAATGGAATTCGGGCAATCGGGTTGGGGTTCATTCGTGTTCCGTGATACCGAGGGAGGTCACGGTGGCAAATGCGTTCGATTCGTGCAGGCGGATGGAAAGTACATTCTGTTGATCGCGCTCGCAATCCACGGAAAATACCAGACGGAAATTCGGGTCGGCATCGGCTATGTGCACGCTTTGCATGGTGAGCTGTTCGGAGTCGAGAAGGCGGTTCACTTCGCGCAACATGCCATCCACGTTGGGGCCGGTCACTTCGTAGGTGCTGGTAAATGTTTTCAGGGAGAAGGTTGCTTCCATGCGTCCGAGCACCACCAGCGCTATGAGAATCATAACGGTGGCGAAGCAGGCGGTGAGATAGAGGCCTCCGCCAGCGGCCATGCCAATGCCCGCCACGACGAACAAGGTGGAGGCGGTGGTGAGGCCCACCACCGAGGCGCGGGCGTGGAGAATGGAGCCGGCGCCGATGAAGCCGATGCCGGGGATGATTTGCGCGGCGATGCGGGCGCTGTCGGATTCGGCGCCCGCGAGCTGGCGCGAGAGCACGGTGAACATGGCGGCTCCGAAGCAGATGAACATATTGGTGCGCAGTCCGGCGGGACGGTGGCGGAGTTGGCGCTCCAGGCCGATGATGCCGCCGAGGATCGCCGCCAGTAGCAGGCGCGCCAGGGTTGAACTCAGAACTACTCCTAGTTCATTGCGCAGAAGTTGGATGACTTCGTGGATCGAGTTCATGGCGGTGCCTCGTCTGCGACCTGGACCTCTCGTGACGGTGCGGCTTAACTACTCGGCCCCTAAAGGAGTGTGCGTGAAAACTCGGTCGCCCCTCCGGGGCTGGATTCTCGGCCTTTCCGTTCCACCGGATTGCCCGAAAACCAGTTCTCACGCACACACTAAAGGGGCATCTGATTTCAAACGACTGCGGTATCGCTAAAGCGATACCCTGATACGAAACACGAGTCTTTCAGCAATCTGTGAAGTCGCGCCCCTTCAAAACAAAAGCAAAATCCCTCAGTCGACGGTGCCGTGGAATCCCACCCCTTCGACTTCGCTCAGGGCAGGCTCTAACATCGCAAAAAACGCGACGTTTGGATGGGGCACCCGCGAGACATGCACCTCGGAGCGGATTCTATCACCGCTTTGCGGCGCTTTCTGGGTTGCCTGGGCGTGGGGGTTAACGCGATTGATTCGGGGCGCTGGGGGCGTAGATGCGCGCGTGGGGCTGGCCGGTGGCGTGGATTTGGATCAACTCGGTGAGATGGGTGCGATTCACGGCTTGGTCGACGGCATCGCCATCGAAGACAATTACAAAATCCACGTAGCGCGGGGGATCGGCCAGAGCCCGTTCCCAGAGGCCTTCAGGGTCGGTTGGGCGTACCCAGGGGCGGTGATTTTCCTGATTCACTACCTGACGCAGGGGGATGCCGGCTTGCTCCATGATGCCTACGTGTTCGGAGAGATCCATTAAGAACTTTGAGTTGGGCGGGAGTTGGACTACTGCTCGTTCTACGGCGGAATTAAGGGGATTGCGGGTTTGCCAGTTTTTTTGCGCCTCTACGAAACACTGCGGGCCGGCTTTCCACACTTGTGCATAGCTGGCTGCTATCAGCGCCAGGATCACGGCGATGAGTTTTCCGCTGTGGCGGCCGTTGGCTACGAATAGAAAAACGGAGGCGGCGAGGATTCCGGCGGAAACGGCGAACATAGGGAGCAACTGGAGTCCGTAACGCTGGTTGAAGGCGACAAACGGCCACCAGGTGTGGACATGCAGCGGCACGGAGCCGTAGGCGATGGAAAGAGCGTAGAAGACCAGCGGAACCCATAGGAACAGCAAGACGACCGATTGCGCGCGCAGTTTCCAGAGTGCGATCACCAATGCTATGAGGGCGGCTAGCAGCCAGAAGCGGCCCCAGTTCCCTTCCGCCATATTTAATTGCGCTGATTTCAGAAAATAGAGGGCCGCGACGGCCGCGTTGTGGAGCGCTGGATTGGGCGCGCCTACGCGCTGCTCGATGGCTTTCGCGGAGTAGGGACCGTCGGCGAAGGCTAAGGCGTTGCCGTAGATCGCTCCGTTGTAGGCTAGCCACAGGGTGGGAGCTACGGCGATCGCCAGCAGAAACTTGGCTGCT
Organism: Terriglobales bacterium; assembly: GCA_050014035.1. Taxonomy (GTDB): domain Bacteria; phylum Acidobacteriota; class Terriglobia; order Terriglobales; family Acidobacteriaceae; genus Acidiflorens. Next base: position 2,951 of record JBEKED010000143.1, on the reverse strand, counting down.
GCCTTCGGCAGAGCGCGGTTGTTTGGCGCGCGGTTGTGCCACCGACGCACGGCGATGAACGCTACTGCCGCACCTATGACTCCGGCTAGAAACCAGCCGTCGTAGCGGGTTAGCTCGGCTCCGGCTAGACACCAGGCACAGCGGCGCAGAGGAGTGCGGAGGGCTGGCGTCTGGCGGTCTGCGGCTGGTTTTTCTCTTGCGGGATTTTTTTGCTGGTCATTTTCTCGGAGCGTGCTTTCTTGCAGTGCACCAAGGAATTCCGCGAAGTACACTACCGCCCAGATGAACAACGCCAGATAGAGAGACTCGGTCATGGCCGTCGACTGCATATAGATCATGTTGGGATTGGCTGCGTAGACCAGGGCCGCAACCCAGGCGCCTATATCGGCCGCGAGGATGCGCGGCGTGGAGAGGGGACTGGGCTCAGCTTGGACGGGGCCAAGCCCCGTCACCACACTTGCCAGCACTCCGCGCACGAGGCGAAAGATTCCCATTACTGCCAGCACGTAGGCGATCATCGACGGGATCGAACCACCGGCTCCGGACTGCCACATGGCTTTGACGAGCAGGAACGGGATCAGAAGCAGATGCGGGAGGGGCAGCCAGACGGTGCCTAGTTGCCAGAGACCGGGTGTTTGCGAGTCGAATACGCGGCGCGCGATGTTGATGTGAGCGACTGCGTCTCCGTAGAGGAGAAGATCGCTGTGGCGGAAGTAGTAGAGGAATGAGAAGAGAGACAGCAGGGCAGGGATTCCGGCGAGGCGGGCGGTGCTGCGGTTGGGGACGGTGGTGGTTTTTGTTGTCACTCTGCGCCCGCTCTGCATACTGTCAGGATAAACCGGCAGGGGCTTGTGGTACTGCATACTGCTCTGCCGAGCTGCGCTCGGCTGGACGGACGAATGCGTCCGTCCCCACGTAAGCCTGTTTATTCGAGGTGCGTTAGTTCTCGGAAGATTTGGAAGCGGGCTTCGATTTCTTCTCGGGTCAGGTTCTGGAGGCGCTCGGTTCCGAAACGTTCGACGGCGAACGATCCCATGACTCCGCCGTAAAACAAGGCTCGCTTCAGGACTTCGCGATTGACTTCTCCTTGCGATGCTATGTAGCCCATGAAGCCGCCGGCAAAGGAGTCGCCGGCTCCGGTGGGATCTTTTACCTCGTCGATGGGCAGGGCAGGAGCGCGGAAGGGATGCGTGCCAATGCCGAAGGCGCCTTCACGGAAGAAAATTGTGGCGCCGTATTCGCCGTGCTTCACTACCAGCGCGCTGGGACCCATGGCGATTACTTTTTTGGCGGCGCGTAGAAGATTCTTTTCTCCGGCCAGCATTTTGGTTTCGGTGTCGTTGATGAGCAGAATGTTTACCAGTTTCAAGGTTTCCGCCAACTCTTTGGGCGTGCCCTGGATCCAGAAATTCATGGTGTCGCCACCGGTCAGGCGCACTCCGGGCATTTCCAGGCGAACGGTTTTTTGCAGCGTGGGATGGATGTTGGCTAAGAAAAGGAACTGCGAATCGGCGTATTCTTTTGGGATGCGTGGCTGAAATTTTTCGAAGACGTTTAGTTCGGTGAAGTCGGTTTTGGCTTCGTTCAGGTTGTCTAGATATTGTCCGCCCCAGCGGAAGGTCTTGCCGCTTGTGCGCTCGATGCCGCGGGTGTCGACTCCGCGATTTTTCAGGACGGCTTCGTTTTGCGGCGTGAAGTCTTTGCCCACCACGGCCACCATGCGCACTTCGGTGAAGTAGCTGGCGGCTAAGGAAAAGTATGTGGCGGCGCCTCCGAGAATGTCTTTTACCTGGCCGGAGGGCGTGGCGATGGTGTCGAAGGCTACGGAACCTACTACTAGAATGCTCATGCGTCTCCTGGGGCGGTCGATGGTCGTCGGTCGTTGATCGTTGGTCGTTGATCGATGGTCGATGATCGTTAGCGAACGGAACACTTCCGAAGTTGAGGGATTGCCAACAACTAGCGACTAACGACCATCGTCTATTTCAGATACTTTCCTAAGATCAACTTCAGCTTTTCTTTTGTGGCTGCTGGAATTTTGGCGGGATCGGTCAGAATGGCGTTGGCCAGCGCCCTTCCGCACTTGCAAGCGCGCGCTCTCGGCATGGCTTGGACTGACGCCTTCACTACTTTCGCGGCATGCTCGGCGTTTTTTACCAGTACGGACACGACCTGCTCTACCGTCACGGCATCGTGATGCGGATGCCAGCAATCGTAGTCGGTGACCATGGCTATGGTGACGTAGCAGATCTCGGCCTCGCGCGCCAGTTTGGCTTCCTGCAGGTTGGTCATGCCGATTACGTCGGCTCCCCAACTGCGATAGACGTTGGATTCGGCTTTGGTGGAAAACTGCGGGCCTTCCATGCAGATGTAGGTTCCACCGAGTTTCGCGGTCACGCCGGCCGCTTGGCATGCGTCGCGGACCACCTTGGCCATTTCGGCGCAGATGGGATCTCCGAAACCTACGTGCGCTACTATGCCGTCGCCGAAGAAGGTGTCCACGCGGTGGCGGGTGCGGTCGAAAAACTGGGTGGGGATTACGAAATCGAGGGGCTTGTGCTCTTCTTTCAGGGAGCCTACGGCGGAGACGGAGATGATTCTCTCTACGCCTAGCTGCTTGAAGCCGTAAATGTTGGCTCGGAAATTCAGCTCGCTGGGCAGAAGCTTGTGTCCGCGGGCGTGGCGGGCCAGAAATGCTACTTTGCGACCGTCGAGCGTTCCCAGAATGTAGGCGTCGGAAGGGTCTCCGAAGGGAGTCTGCTGCTGAAGTTCGTGGGCGTCGCTGAAACCGGGCATGTGGTACAAGCCACTGCCGCCGATTATGCCTATCTCTGCCTGTTGCAATTGCGCTCCTGGAGTTGGGGATTTATGACAGTGTCACCTCAGCGGCTAAAGCCGGTCCAAAAACTAGGCCAGATATCGCAGCGGTAAACCGCTGCGCCACCCAAAGG
>JBEKED010000142.1:0-10010 GCA_050014035.1 Terriglobales bacterium | reverse complement strand
TCTCCCGACGTCATCGTGAAACCGATGACGCCCCAGGTGAGCAGCGCGCCATCGAAGTTACCCACCGCCAGTTCAAAGCCGTGTCCTTCAAACGCCGCCGTCAGTTGCAAGCTGCGGTCGCCGGCCGACGGTACGGGACGATTCATCAGCGGTTGCCATGTCGTGTCGTCCACCACGCCAGTTACAGGCAGGGACTTCCTGGTTTGAAACTGCCGGACCGCGGCGGCGGTCGATTCGCCAAATACTCCATCGGCCTTGGCCGGGCCACAGCCCTGACTCATGAGGATGGCTTGCGCCTGTTTGACTGCTTCCCCGATTGCGCCTATTCCCAATAGCGTTCTTGACCGCATGACAACGCCCCTCCGATCATTGATCGTTGACTATTGATCTTTGATCTTTGATCTTTGAACATTCGCAATCCCGGGCTCGCCAAAATCTGTGAAGCGAAAAACTGAGCGGGCGTTCCAATAGCTGCTCTTGAAATCAGCTCACTTGGAAGAGGCGAGTTTCCGGGTCTTCAGATCCACGGTGACCGTATCATCCGGCGTTTTGGCGGCTTCTCCATCGGATGCCGGGTGGTATTCAATGCGCAGCTGGCTATCGTTGACGATGATTCGTAGATAGCCAAAGTCAGTGTCGTCGTAGGTTTCGAATACGACTTTGTCCTGGCCGTCGGATCCCGCCGAAACTCCATCTCACACGGAGATAGTGTCTTTACTGATCAAATCGTTTCATCGTCGGCTTGCGGTGGGGGAGGGAAGCTTACGACCAAGATGACATCGGCACCACGGGCAAGACCTCGTCGGGAGCGGGTGCGAAAACTTGCAGCGCTTTCCGGGACGAGTGCGGGTCGCCGATGAGCGGCGCGAGAGGATCACCAAGAATGCGATAGCGGTTCAGCGCTACCAGCGGGATGCCGGGCGTCAGCAGGACATCGGCCAGCGTGGTTGAGTTATCGCGAAGTGCGTGCGCGGCGGCGAGACCTAGGGCGACATTGCGGCGGTGCAGCGTAAGTCCGGTTGCACCGAGTGCGGCCGCACAGAACCCGGAGAGAACCATCTCTTCACAAAAGCTCAAGGCTGCCTTGGAACCAGTCTGAGAACGACAAGCCACGGAGCAAGTCAGAGAGAGCACAGCTCCCAGAGGGCGTCCGCACGCCAGATTGAAATCGCTCGGATCAAAGCCGCCATACGCGAACCAGCCAACCGGGGTGCCGCGCCCGACGTAGAACGCCGCTCCAGCTCCGCCCTGCAATGCGGCGATTAGATCGGAGCGACGGATGCGTTCCGCGGTCCATTGAAATAGCGGGACCTGGTCGATCAAGCTTTCCTTAAGACGGGCGGCTAAGTCGAGGGCGCGCGCTTCAGACTCGCCCAGAAGGATAAAGGGGCCGCGGTCGGCTTCCCGCGTTCTACGCCGCTGGACCTCGGCTGCGGCATGGGCGAAGGTCTCCAAGCGTTCCGCAATGTTTGGCAACCAGCCAGCGGCTACGCGTCGTCCGTTTTGGTCACGAAGAAAAACGCCCGGCAGAGCCGAGCGCGGGGATTGCAGCGGATCCCCGACGATCAACACTCCGGCTGCATCGTCAAGATGGGAAGTGAGATGGGAAGCAGGATCGGATTGGCAGAAAGCCGAGGAGTCGACCTCGCGCACGGCCCGGTAGCTGCGATGCGCAGAAATCAGCGGAGCGAGGCGGGCCCGAGCATCTGCCGGGCCCGCTACCACCCAGGTGGTTGAGGGAGGCTGCTTCATCACGCGGCTTCATTACGCGGCTGCGGCAACCGGCCCGGAGTGAACGAGGTTGGCGTAGGGCTGCCACTCGGTATATTCCGCCTGCCCGACCAATGTCTGTCCATTTTCCTGGTAGGTTGGGTTTCCGTACTTCCGCACCCAGTAATGCTGGATGATCATGGCCTGTTGTTCGCGGTTGAACGAGTTGTAGTTGCCATTGGCGGCGACCAGAGCCGATTGCGCTCCTTCTCCGTTAAACAATCCCTGATTGCCATCAACACCGTAGCCATAGTCGTAGGCGGCCTTGGAGAACTGCGCTTCCAGCGCCTCGACCATGTAGATGGGACCAACCTGGAAGTTCTGCCAGACATGGGTCAGTTCATGCATCACGGTCCAGATAGGAAGATTCTCCCACGATGGAAAATTGATCAGCGTCATGGTGGTGAACGCCCGCCCCGGCTGCCCGGTAACTTCCTGCTCAATCCACTCGATCACGTCGACGGGGATGGACATAACGGCCAAGCGCACCTGGTCAAGCGGAATGGAACTGGCGAAAATTGCCTGTGCGGCGGTGAGTTCGGTGGTCGAGAGTGGCCGGTAGGAGCCGGGGAACCACTCGAGGATTAATGTGAACGCGGTACCGAGAGCGCTCAAGCTGATCTCGGCCGCTGCCTGCAAGACCTCCAGGGCAGACTTGCCCAGTTCCTTGAGCGTGGCCAGGGCTTTTTTCGCGGCGTCCTCGGCCGGTTGCACGATGGCCGATTCGACGATCTCTTTGAACGTCTTGCCGATGTCGGCAAAGGCTGCCATGAGATTTTTAGTGGCGTCTCCCGGATGCGCGAGCGTATCGGCCACCAGTTGAGCCATGGTGGCTCCGCTGGCAATCAGTTCGGTCACGACATCACCGGCAATTTTGATGGTCCGCGATGCGGCCCATAGCACCAGGTCCGCGACCGCTGCGCCAGCCGTCAATAGGCCCTTGACGAACAGTTGCAGGCTTCCGAGGGCATCTTTTTCCACCCAGAGCAGAATGTCGCCGACAGTTTGCCCGGCACGGAACAGCACACCACTTACAACCTGAATGGCAGCGTCGCCGGCGGTTTTCGTCCAGTCGATGACGGTGGCGATCACATTGCCAGCCGCGTTGAGCGCAGCGACAACTTGACCTAGAACCTGGCTAGACTTGGCTTTGGCCCAATCCAGTATGGTGTGGACGCCTTTTCCGGCCGCATCCATCACCTCGAGGACTGCTTTCCAAGCCACAGCCGTAACGTTTTGCGCCTGCGCCAATATCCAGTCGAGCGCGGCGCCGATGGGGCCGAGATGTTTGAAGATGCCGTGCAGCGCGGTGCGCAATACTTCCAGACTCTGCTCCATGGCAGCCTCGAACACTTGAGCCACGGCTTCGCCCGCCTGCACTGCGGCCGCAATCAATGTCTCGGCCAAAGTGACGGTGCCCGCCACGGCGGCGCGAATGAAGTCTGCCAACGATTTGCCCAAGGCGAAGATCGCCTTGACCGAGGCGACTAACAACGCACCCGTTACATCCACCAGGCCGCGGACCACCTGGAGCAGACTCTGCCCCAACTCGAACGCTGCCTGAACGATCTTGCGCACCGAATCCACGGCCGACTCGGCAACATGGAAGATCAAGTCGCCAATGTTGCGCCCAGCGTTGAGGACGGCGTTCACTATCTCCTTGGTGACGTCCACCGCTGCCGTCGCAATGTAGGCGGCGAGTTGCGCGAACTCGGTGCCGATCTTCGCGATCGATAGGGCCACGGCATGCACAAATTGCAACCCCTGCGTGCGAACACTGTTGAGCAAGGTCGCTACGGTTTGCCCCAGATGTTGCAAAGCCGCGACGACCGCCTGGGTGATATTTCCGGGGTGGGTGATGGCGGCGACCAGAATCGTCCCGACCGCCTGGCCGAGGGCGAGGAGAGCTTTGATGGAATCGCTGACCAGAGCGGCTCCAAAGCGCACTACGGCGGCCAGAATGTCGGCCAGTTTTTCGCCGACCTTGATCATGGCTTCGACAAACTTCTTGATCGTATCGAATGCCTTGCCCACCATCCAGGCACAGAAAGACACCAACTGCTGGCCGATATCTTTCAAAGCGCGCAGCGTAGTCTCGATGGCATCGACGGTGAAACTGGCGATCGATTGCAGCACTTCTCCGACCGCTCGTCCGAGCGCCAAAATGCCTTGCAATGTCTTTTTCAGGGCATCGACGCCAGCCTGAATCGCGCTGCCGACAATCGTGGCAATCGATTGACCAATGTGGAGCAGGGAGTGAACCAGGTTCTTGGCTTGATCGACGGTCCACGAAGCGATCGCGCCGACAATGTGCGTGATTCCCTTTGCGATGCTGCCCACGGCGTTTCCGAGCGCTTTGCCCACCGTCGTGACCGCGTTGCCGAGGGCTTGGACGCCGCCTTTGATGGCATTGCCGATACCGCTAATCAGTCCGCCGATGGAGAAACCGTCGTGAGCGGGCAGTGGCTCTGGCAGGGGAACGTTCGCGGCGATGAGAGCCTGGCCCGCTGCTGCAAGCCAGGTGGCAACATCGTTGGTGGCGGTCTGGTTTACCGATTCATTCTCTTCCACGATGAAGTCTTTCATAAGGACCTGAGCCGACGCGTCAGGCAGAGTCCCAATGGCGTGAACCACTCCGATGCCATTTTGATTGTCGCGATTGGCCACGACGATCGCTTTTCGGTCGGCAGGCGCAGCAACCGCTACCTTCGCGAAAAAATCACTGAGGTGCTCCGGCGAGGGCAGATTGCGCACGTACGCGGCGGAGAAAGTGGCCGCGTGTTGCGGACTCTTGGCCGCGATCTCGGTATATACCGCCCCGAACTTCGCCACGGGCAGGTCGTGCTTGGTGAGTTCCTGCTGCATCGCGGCGATATCGGTCGGCGAAAGTTTCAGGATCGCAGTGTGTATCTGGGGCTTGGGTGCGGCCTTAGCAGGAGTCGGGTTAGCGGCAGGAGCAATCGGGTGGCCGGCAACAACAGTCGGCTTATTCGTAGCAACAGGCGGTTTAGCGGGAGGATTCGTCGGGCTCATGGATTTTCTCCGAAATTGAAATTTGACTTTTGCAGGCCTCAGGCGCTGGTTATCAATGGGCCAGCATGATGCTTTCCACCTGCTGGGATAGTGCGGAAAGATGACAAATCGTTACAGGCGACTGGCGGCGATTTCGAGGCCGGCAATTTGCAGTCTTCTGCATCAGCGCTGAAACGATTGGTCGAGCAGCGACACCATATTCATCAGGGATGCGTTTCTGCTGAGGGATGCGGGACGCACGGGCCGGATAGTTGGGTGCTCCTCATACCTGCGATATCCGAGCGATTCGGTTTTTAGCGCGCGCGATTGGAGAACTTTCGTGTCGAAGAATGGAGACAAGCCGACTAAGTGTGCCGAACATGGCGTGTGGACGAGTCCCCCAGCGCCTCCCGCCGGCCAGAAGTCGCTCGACTTCAGCGCCCTTGATGCCGGTGAGAATCAGCGCATCATCGCCTCGGGAAAGATGAGTTTTGCAATGGTGGGCTGCTCCGGTGATCCTGAAACGCTGACTAACACGGAAGCAGTGGCCGCCGCGATAACTGCCGCCAACGATACTTCGTTCTTCTACCATCTCGGTGACATCATCTACATCGAGAAGGGGAGCGATACGACCGCAGATGACTCAGACGGTGCAGATACGGCTGCGCTGTGGAACTCGCAATTTTATGCTCCGTATACGAGCTATCCGAAGCAAATCGTTTCTATCCCGGGTAATCATGATGGAAAGTCCACGCCGATAACCAACTATCTTGATGCTTTTTGCTCCGATCCTTCGAAATGGCCTCTGCCTTGGACGGGGAACACAGTCGACCGGAGGCCCGCGATGATTCAACCCTATGTGTATTGGCGGCTCGATACTCCACTCGCATACATCGTTGGTCTGTATTCAAACATAGCGAACGGCGGCATGCTGGACGATCCGACTGTGTATCCCGATTTCACCGCTGGGCCGCAGTATCAGTGGCTAGTCGGGGAATTGAAAACCGTTGCTGCCGCAAACCTCCAGAACTCACCGAAGAAAGCCGTGCTGTTGGCAGTGCATTATCCACCCTATTCTGGCGCGGCTAACTTCAACGTGCGCGGCGACCCATCGCAGGGGCGTACTCCCAACGCAGGCAATGCGCCGTACCTCGCGGTGGCATTGCAAAACGCATTTTCAGAGAGCGGACTGCGGCCGGACGCAATATTCTCGGCCCATGCGCATCTGTTCCAGCGCCTTACTTACACGTTTGCGGACGGAACAGTTCTGCCTTGCCTGGTTGCAGGATGTGGTGGTCATTCTCCGCTCGAAGAGCTCGCTGAACTTTGCAACGGTGAGTCTGGAACATCGCCGGTTGCGCCATCCCCTGCAGTGACCCCGGGATCGTTCCAATTTCCGGCGGGTGACTCGGCGCAGGTCGAATACTACGTGGACAACAATAGCGTGCAGAGTGAGTTCGGCTTCTTAAAAGTCACGATCGAGGCGCGAACTTTAACGTGCCAGTTTATGGGCGCGACTTCGCACCAGACTCTTGACGAGTTCACGCTTGATCTTGACCGCCATAACTATCGGTAACGGGAGCACCTGGGAGGATGCCGTCCAATCCACCTCGGACTTCTGGACGAAACGAAAGAAGAATAAAGAGGAGAAAAGTGAACATGCCTTCAGCAACTGCGCCCGCCACCCAAATATCTCCTATGCCGGCTAACGCGACTATTTTTTTGATTCGCCATGGCGAGAAGCCGGATTCTGGATCCGGCCTCTCGCCCGCGGGCCAGGCCAGAGCGGATGCCTATGTAAAGTACTTTCAGAATCTCAAAGACCGGCAGGGTAATGTCATCCGCTGGGAGTACTTGTTTGCCTGCGACGATTCAGAGCACAGCGATCGCCCGTTGCTTACGATCACACCCCTTGCCGCAAAAATAAACAAGCAGATCGACGCGAAGTATAAAGACAAGGATTACGCGCAGCTGGTGGCGCATTTTCAAGCCAAGGCGAAGCAGTATGCGGGCAGTAACATTCTGATCTGTTGGCACCACGGTGAAATTCTGCAGTTGGCGGAGGCCATGGGCGCTTCCAGCGCGACGCTTCCCGCCACTTCGAACTGGCCGGCAAAATGGCCGGGAAATGTTTTCGGCTGGCTGCTGAAAATTTATTGCAAACCGGACGGTACGATCCATCACAACTCGACCCAGGCAATCAACGAAAAACTTATGCCGGATGATGCGATGGAACCGGTTGCCGGCAAGTAGGGCGGTTGGGGATGGAGAACGCCTAATCGCTGGCGCGAAAAGCGCGTTGGAGGAACTCTTCGACGTTGACGGCACTGAGTTGAGCATGGTTGCAGAATGAAAAATCAAGCGACATGGGGGATCGTTGGTGCCCTGGCGGTTGCGGGCGTCCTAGGTGGCTCACTGCAACTTAGTGGGAGGGGTGCGGGAGAGGGTGGGACGGCGGCGGTCCGGATTGGGGCGAAACAGGCTCAGGCAAAGGCGCCCGAAACGGATGCGGCACGCGCTTGCGACGAGCTCGCTAAGGTTCTCGAGTTGTTCTTAACCATCGATAAGGCGCCGAGACCCAGCTCTTGTTTGCCCACTGAGACCGCCAAGACACCGGCAAGGCCGCCGCTGGACCCTAAGTTTGTCATTGCCACACTGCCCGATCCGGTTCACACCCATTTGGCTCTGATGTTCGATCGCATGGCGGAGGTCATTCAACAGGCGGCGCAGGACGAGGGCTATTCCTATGAGGCCTCATGGCTGCCATGGGACGACAAGGACGATAAGCATGTGCGGCTGGCTGACGAAGATCAAGCGGACGACCGCAAGGAACTGGTGGAGGAGCAACCGGGGATTCTTGTCTTTCGAAACAACTCTCCGAAGGACACGAGTGAGGCGAATGATCCTTTGGCGCCTTATCGAGACGGTTTGATCGTATTCGTGGTCGGAGAAGATCCGACAAGGGGAATACACACGGATCAATTCACAAATGCTCTGGAGTGGATTAAGAAACTGAAGGGCTTAAATAGCAAACACCGTGCGCGCACGGCGATTCTTGGGCCGACCTTCTCGGGATCTTTTCCTTCGCTGGCAAAGTTGCTTTCCGAGGGCGATTCTGGAACGGATGTGAGAGACATTCGTGTTTCTCCTTCTACTCCGCTGGCGATTCACAGCGGCACGGCCAATGGGGGCGACGCAATTCGAGCGTTTGGCGACCTCATCGCACGTTCGAACCTCAGTAACTTGAACATCGACTTCCACGGTTTCCTGGAACGCGATGAGGTAGGCCTGGAACGATATTGCAGATTTGTCAGCAACCAGGGCAATGGGCCTGGCGCGATTGCAATCATTTCCGAGGATGAAACTGCCTACGGAGGAAATAGCCGTAACCAAGCCGGCAGCGTAGGGAATGGGACGGTATGCGACGGCGCATTGTGGTTGTACTATCCGCGGGATATTTCGGCGTTGCGAGCTGCTTATCAAACGAATTCCATTTTCAATACGACAGCGCCGCAGCAGTCCTCGGCCAACCCGCGCGGGCGTCTACCCACCGATCTCGCCGACCCCGAAGGCCAAAATCATGACACGATTCAGTCCTATGCCGGGAACCAGACGCCTCTGTCGCAGGAAGCGTATCTGTTGGGCGCGGTGAACGCGTTGCGGGTGCATCACATTCAATATGTGATTCTCCGCAGCACCAACGCGCTCGACCAGCTTTTTCTCGCCAGTTATCTGCGCCGCGCCTATCCGGACGCACGCATCGTGACCGACAATTCAGACCGTCTTTTCGAGCGAGAACACGGCACAACCGGAATGGGCGGGACAATGAGCCTGAGCACATACCCGCTTTTGGAACGAGAGGGGGAATGGATCGGCACTGCTTCATCGCCTGGCCAACGGTTGTTTAATTCGGATACTTCGGAAGGTACGTACATTGCACTCCGGCTACTGTTTCATACGCAGGCGCTCAGCGAAGATCCGAGCGCGGAAGATTCTACCGATAGCTGCCGGCTGCCTCGCGATACAGGGCAATTCGACAAGCCGACAGACCCGACCATTGGGACGCTGCCTCCACTGCCTGCGGACTGCAAGCCGCCCAATCTGTCCGTACCGATTCCCGATTACGGGATGCCGTCCTGGGTGATACCTGAGGAGTGCCAGCACAATAACAATGAAAGCAAGTGCGATGCATACTGGCGACCGGCAACTTGGCTGACCGTGCTCGGGAGAGACGGATACTGGGCCATTGCGGCCTTGAATGAGAACACGATTCAGACCCACGCGCCTGACCGGGGACCGATTGCCAAAGATGGTTCCGAGATACCACTGAGCCTCAAGCTATTTCTGATTTTTCTCGGGGGCTTCGTTGGCTTTCATTTGTGGTGCTGTTGGAGAGCGTCGTTCACCGCCAAACCATCATTTCGCACTCACTTTGTGGATCCCGGGGATAAGCGCCACACCGTGCTCGTATTTCTCGGAGGGCTGTTTGCGGGGATGCTGCCGCTGCTGGTGGGCTGGGGGTGCGGAGCGTTCGACGGATCGTCGGCGGGACTCTCATACCTGTGGCTGGTGCTGGTCATTCTGGGAACCGAATGCTTGGTAGCGCTTCTGGCGAGTTTTGCGAACATTCGGAGGGTCGAAGAGTTGGGGAACACAAGCGGCGAACGCCGCGTAAATTTCCGCTGGGTGTTTGGCGGCTCGGTGCTTGGGATCGTCCTGTTCTTTGCGATTTTCGTGCTGGCGCTTAAGCTGACGCCGGCAAACCGCTTCTTTACCCATTACCGCAACATGCACATCTTGAGCGGAGTATCTGCCATGGTGCCGCTGCTGACTTTGACTCTGGGGATGTACGCATGGTTCTGGCACTCCTTGCACGGACTCGCTCTGTTTGGCGCGGACCGCTGCCGGTTGCCGTCGGAGGCAGCACTGGAGATCCCGAATCCAGAGATGAAAGACGTCTTGCGAATGTTCAGTCAGGAGCAGGCTGCGGTAGAGACTGAGCGTTGCGCCAAGCCGCTGGATCACCATGTCTTATCAGTAGCGCTGATTCTCGCGGTCATCTTTTTCGCGATCATTTCGCTCGTGTCTAAGGGCCACCTGCCAATCCGCAGTCTCGGAGCAACAGCTTATACACGCATCTTTTTCGTGTATCTGATTATTGTTTTCAGCCTCATGCTCGCCGAGGCTTGGCAACTGCTGACAACTTGGGCGAAGTTGCGGGAGTTGCT
>JBEKED010000141.1:0-10026 GCA_050014035.1 Terriglobales bacterium | reverse complement strand
GTGAGCAACGCGGTCAGCGACGCGGTGCGACGGCTTCGCAATGCCAACACGCAAAGGGGAACGGCCACCAGAACGCCCGATGGTCGGCCTAGTCCCGCCAGCATCCCGCACAGAGCGGCCGACACCCACCTGTTCTCACGCGCGAAAATTACGGCCCATACGATGAGCGCGATCGTCAGGGACTCCGCATATCCCGCGAAGAGAACAAAGCTGGCAGGCCAGACGGCTACGAGGAGCAGCATGCGGATGCGTCCTCTGCTCGTCAGGCTGGAAGGGGCGAGTCGCAACAATCCCCAGAAGAAAAAAAACGCCGCTACCGTCGAAATGAAAAGGGCTGCGACGGTGGCGGGCAGGAACGAACTCACCACGCGAATCGCTGCCGGATATAACGGATAGAAAATCACCGCCATGGGGAGATCGTATCCGTGCTGAGCGATGCGCAAATACCAGAGGGTGTCGAAACGCTCCCAAATTCCGAGCAACGCATAATGCAGGCCGTGCGGCGCAGGCAGATTGTCGGTGAGCGCATTCGTGTGAATCAGCGCCGGGTCTGGATGCAAAAACGGCAAGAAGGCCGCCGCCATCGCTGAATAAAACAGGCGCAAGCCCGCAGTTAGTGCTAGAGCGATCTGCGGGTCGGGCCGGGAAGCGAGCTTGCGCAACATGATTTAGATTGTAGCTCCCGCGTTTCTGCGCGGCCCCGGCTCTTCTGTCTGCACTTCCGTCTGCACTTCCGATGGGCGTTCCTATTCTTCGATCTGGGCCGCTTGCCTTGATCGGTGCGCTACGCTCGTCGTGCCGCTGGTATAGTAAATTGTTTTCCAAATACTCTAGATTTCTGCCCTCATGCGCGAACGTATCGAATCCACCGCCATCACGATCAACAACGTTATTGCCAGCAAGCTGGACGCCGGTTCTCTTCGCTTCGAATCGAATATGCGGGCGCTGGCCGACCTTGTCGCCCAGGTGCGCAACGAAGAGGAAAAAATCCGCGAAGGTGGAGGCCCGAAGGCTATCGAGAGCCAACACGCGAAAGCACGCCTCACCGCTCGCGAGCGCATTCAACTGCTGGCCGATCCCGGATCATTTTTCGAGCTTGGCCTCTACGCGGCGTACAAAATGTACGAGGAGTGGGGCGGGGCGCCGTCCGCGGGTGTGATCACGGGACTGGCCCGTATTCATACGCGCATGGTCATGCTCATCGTGAACGATGCGACGGTCAAGGCTGGCGCGTTCTTCCCGATGACCACTAAGAAAGTCATCCGCGCGCAGAATATTGCCATCGAAAATCGCATCCCAACGATTTATCTCGTCGACTCGGCTGGAGTTTTTCTTCCGCTGCAGGAAGATGTTTTCCCTGACACCGACGATTTCGGGCGCGTCTTCCGCAACAACGCGGTCATGTCGGCCATGGGAATTCCGCAGATCGCGGCGATCATGGGAATGTGCGTGGCGGGAGGCGGATACCTTCCGGTGATGTGCGACCACGTGCTGATGACGGACGGCAGCGGTCTGTTTCTCGCGGGACCGGCGCTGGTGCAAGCAGCCATCGGGCAGAAAGTTTCGGCCGAAGAGCTGGGCGGAGCGGCTATGCACTCGGCCATCAGCGGCACGGTCGATTTCCGCGAACCCAACGACGAGGACTGTATCGGCCGCATCCGCTCGCTGATCGAAAAGTGGGGATACCGGCGGCAATCGCTCTGGGATCGCAAAAAGCCCGTGGACCCGGCGCTGCCTGCGGAGGAAATCTATGGCGCTTACGATGCGTCGCCCGCGCGCCCTTACGATATGAAAGAAATTCTGGCGCGCATCGTGGATGAGAGCCGCTTCGATGAGTACAAGCCTGAATATGGCAAAACTTTGATTTGCGGCTACGCCCGCATTGGAGGCTTCGCCGTCGGCATCGTCGCCAACCAGAAGCTACACGCGCAGCAGACTGATCACGAGGGCCACAAGCGCATCGAGTTTGGCGGCGTCATTTACACCGAGTCGGCCGAAAAGGCGGCGCGCTTCATCATGGACTGTAACCAGGACTTGATTCCGCTGGTATTTTTGCACGATGTCAACGGATTTATGGTCGGGCGCGATGCGGAGTGGAGCGGCATTATCAAGGCGGGAGCGAAGATGGTGAATGCCGTTTCGAATTCGGTGGTGCCGAAAATCGCGGTGATCGTCGGCGGTTCTTTTGGCGCTGGACACTACGCCATGTGCGGCAAGGCTTACGATCCGCGATTTGTATTTGCATGGCCGACGGCGAAATACGCGGTCATGAGCGGAGACGCGGCTGCGGGAACGCTGGTGGAAATCAAAGTGAAGCAACTGGAACGCAGCGGCAAGAAGTTGAGCGACGAAGAAAGAAAAGAACTGTTCGATACAACCAAGAAGACATATGAAGAGCAGACGGACCCTCGCTACGGGGCGGCGCGGCTCTGGATCGACAAGATTATTGATCCCATGGAGACACGGCAGGCGATCACGCAGGCGTTGGAGGCGGCGTCGCTGAACCCCGAGGTGGCGGAATTTAAGGTAGGGGTGCTGCAGACATAAATCGGGTGATCGGACCATCGGGCCATCGGGTGATCTGATCAACTTTATTGATCCGGGTTGCTGGAGCGGAATGAGTGCAGCGGTCCAACTGATCGAGTGTCCGCGCGATGCCTGGCAAGGGCTCAAGGGACAGATCCCTGCTGAATTGAAGACCAACTATCTTCAGGCGCTGATCTCTGCTGGCTTCACGCACATCGATGCGGTTAGCTTCGTTTCTCCTAATGCCGTTCCGCAGATGGCCGACTCGGAAGAAGTTCTGAAAGGACTTGAGCTGCCCGACGACGTGGAGGTCATTGGGATTGTGGTCAACGAAAAGGGCGCCCAGCGGGCGATTGCGACCGGGGCCGTGCGCACGCTGGGATTTCCGTACTCGATCTCGCCCACATTTCTGCAGAACAATCAACGGCAGACTTTGGAAGATGCGATCGAGGAATTGGAAAAAATTGAGAAGAAGGCCGACGAAGCCGGCCTCGAAACCGTGGTTTATATTTCGATGGCCTTCGGCAATCCCTACGGCGATGACTGGAATGTCGATGAAGTCGTCGCAGCCGTGGGCTTACTCGAGTTGCAGGAGATTCACACTATCTCGCTCGCGGATACCGTGGGCGTAGCGCCCCCGGAGAAAATTCGCGACGTGGTTGCGGCGGTGATGGCCGAGTATCAATACCTTGAAATCGGAGTCCACCTGCACAGCCGTCCTGATCAGGCCTCCGCTAAAATTGTTGCGGCGTACGACGCGGGTTGCCGCCGCTTTGATTCTGCCATTGGCGGTCTGGGCGGCTGCCCGTTCGCGCAGGATGACTTGGTTGGAAACATTCCAACGGAGACATTGATCGAAACGTTGCGCGGTTGTGGTGCGCAATCACCGCCGCTGAAATCGCTGGATGCTTTGCTGCGGGCCACGGCCGAGATAGGCGCGCGGTATAAGACTTCGACGGCTGCCGAGTGATCAAATCCATGAACTACAAAACGCTCCAACTCGCATTCGACTCCACCGTTGCCACCATCACCCTCAACCGGCCCGACAAGCGAAACGCGATCAGCTACGAGCTCATTGGCGATCTGATTCGGGCTTTGGAAGAAGTCAGCAACTCTTCGGTTCGCGTTTTGATTTTGACCGGAGCAGGGAAGGCGTTCTCGTCCGGTATGGACCTGGAGAACCTGAAGGCCCTGATCGGGCGTACGCCCGAGCAAAATATCGACGACTCGCGAACCATGGTGTTATTGTTCCGTTCGATCTATGAATTTCCTAAACCGACTATTGCCGCAGTCAACGGAGCAGCCATCGCCGGCGGTACGGGACTTGCGCTGCTCTGCGACTTTACGCTTGCCGTGCCGGACGCCAAGTTTGGCTACACCGAGGTTCGGATCGGATTTGTGCCCGCGATCGTCGCGACTTTTCTGCTGCGGCAGGTGGGTGAAAAAATCGCCCGCGACCTGCTGCTTACGGGCCGTATCTTCGACGCGGCCGAAGCAATGAAAATGGGCCTGATCAATGAAATTATTCCACCGGATAAGTTGCTCGACCGGGCCCGGGAGCTGGCTACGCAACTGGCGGAGAATAGTCCGCTTTCACTTTTCAATACCAAGCGTCTGCTCACCGCTCATGCCCGCGACGAACTCGACACGCAAATTGAAGCGGCCATCCGCGAAAATGCCGGTATTCGCGAGAGCGCCGATTTCCGCGAGGGAATTTCATCGTTTCTGGAAAAGCGCAAACCGCAGTGGACCGGGCGATGAAGCCGCCGCATACATCGATGTCCGCGAATGTGAGTCAGAAGGCGAGGGTGACGATCAATGAAAGCCGCATTCGCGTGCGTTATGCCGAAACCGACCAGATGGGCGTGGTCTATCATGCCAATCATTTCATTTGGTTTGAAGTGGGGCGGGTTGAGCTATTGCGCCAATTTGGCTTCAGCTATAAAGATATGGAGCGGGAAGACGACTGCTTCATCGCAGTGGTGGATGCTTGCTGCCGCTATAAGGCGCCCGTGCACTATGATGACGAGGTTGTCGTGCGCACGTATCTGAAACATGTCCGCGAAAAAGTGATTCGCTTTGGCTACGAACTGCGACTTGAAAAGACGGGCGAGTTGCTGGCCGAGGGCGAAACCACGCACATCGTCGCGGATTCACGAATGAAGCCTCGAGCGCTGCCGGAGAAGTATATGACCGTGTTCCGGACCGCGCTCGGGAAGCGGGGCGGCGTGTGATGTCGGAGTTTCTCTACAAATTGCAACTGGTGCGCGGAGACTTGCTCCGAACGGGACCGACCGAGTCAGAACAAGCGGTAGTGGCCGAGCACTTCGCCTATCTTCAGGGCCTCAATGCTCGAGGCGTGATCATTTTTGTGGGCCGCACGCTGAACACGGATGAAAGTACGATGGGACTGGCGGTCTTCCGCGCCGAGTCGGAGGATGCGGCGCGACAGATCCTGAACGACGATCCGGCGGTGAAGAAGGGCGTGATGACGGCAACGTTGTATCCGTTCAAGGTTTTGATGCAGGGAAATTGAAGAACGAACGAGGAAACAGGAAGCCAGGAACCGCTTTGCAGGCTCTGCACATCAACGGAAACGACCTTACGCTGGAGGCAGTGCGTGAAGTTGCGCGCATGGAGACGCGGCGGCCTGTGCTTCTTGATCCCGATGCCCGCGAGGCCGTCAACCGCGCCCGCGCTGTCGTCGACGCGCTCGTTGCCAATAAGAAAATCTCTTACGCAATCACGACTGGCGTCGGCAAGTTAAGCGATGTCCACATCGTCGGCGATCAGGTCCGCGAGTTGCAAATCAACCTGGTACGCTCGCACGCGGTGGGAGTGGGTGAACCGCTCTCGATTTCCGAAGTGCGCGCCATGATGCTTTTGCGCGCCAACTCGCTGTCGAAGGGCAACTCGGGCGTGCGTGCCATTACCATCGACACAATTTGCGAAATGCTCAATCGCGGCGTGACCCCGATGGTCCCATCGCAGGGAAGCGTGGGGGCGAGCGGCGATCTGGCGCCGCTGGCCCATCTGGCGCTGGCTTTGATTGGCGAAGGGGAATGCTTTGATGAAAAAGGCGCGCGGCTGGCGAGTGGCGAGGCATTGAAGCGCGCGCAGATTAAACCATTGGTGCTGGAAGCGAAAGAAGCGGTGTCGCTGATCAATGGCACACAAGCGATGCTTGCCATCGGCACGCTGATGCTGCTGGACGCCGAGACGCTGGTCGACACGGCCGATGTTCTCGGCGCGATGGCTTGCGATGCGCTCAAGGGGACGAACGTCGCATTCGATGAGCGCATCCAGAAGGCTCGGCCGCATAGCGGACAAATAAAAACCGCGGCGAACCTGCGGCGTTTACTGGAGGAGAGCGAGATCCGAGCCTCGCATCGCGACTGCGGGCGGGTGCAGGATGCGTATTCGTTGCGCTGCATTCCGCAGGTGCATGGCGCGGTGCGCGACACGCTGGCCCATTGCCGCGCAGTGTTTGAAACGGAGACAAACTCGGCGGTCGATAACCCGCTGGTGTTTGTGAAGAATCCGAAGGCGATGGATGGGGAGGGCGACGTGCTCTCCGGCGGAAACTTTCACGGCGAGCCGCTGGCGTTTGCGCTTGATTTTCTGGCGATTGCGTTGAGCGCGCTGGCCGGCATCAGCGAGCGGCGGCTGGAACGCATGGTGAACCCGGCTCTGAGTGAGGGGCTGCCGCCATTTCTAGCGCCGGGGGCGGGGATGAATTCGGGCTTCATGATGCCACAGGTAACAGCCGCGGCGCTGGTGAGCGAGAACAAAGTGCTGGCGCATCCCGCGTCGGTCGATTCGATTACTACGTCGGGAAATAAAGAAGATTATGTGTCGATGGGCATGACGGCGGCGAACAAGCTGACAAAAGTGGTAGAGAACACGCGCAACACGCTGGCTATCGAGGCGATGGCGGCGGCGCAGGCGCTGGATTTTCTGGCGCCTCTGAAAACTTCAAAGCCGTTGCAGCAGGCGCATGCGGCGATTCGCGGAGTTTGCGCGACGATGGAGAAGGACCGCGTGATGTACCAGGATTTCGCGCGCATCGCACAGTTGATCGCCCGAGGAAAATTGGCCGAGGTATTGCGATAGATATTTAGTGCGATAAAGGAATCTTTGTAGTAGATATCATTACAAAAACTCTTCCGAGTGAAAAGCTTTGCGCATGGAGTGAATTCTCCTTGAGTCTTCGCGAGCGCCATGTAAATCGGCTATTTACAGCCGCTTGCTCAATGCATTAGACTCACACCGCTTCTTACTTTTTCTCCTCGCGCTCTCCGCAACGGATTGGAATCGCGGGGAGCGTACGAAAGCCTACTCCCAAAGCATCCGTCTGGAATAGAAAAGAGCGAGGATCACAACATGGCGAACCATTGCAAGAGGAACCGCATCGGCGGCGCTGCCGCACTTACCGCCGCCCTGGTGTTCATCAGCGCAAGCGCACTGCTGGCTGCGGGCCAGACGTCGGTGACGACTTATCATTACGACAACTACCGTACGGGCTGGAATCAGAATGAGTCGGTACTGACGCCGGCCAATGTGGCGAGAAAGTCATTCGGCAGGCTGTTGACCGTGAAGCTCGACGATCAGGTGGACGCACAGCCGCTGGTCGTGCCGGGCGTGCAGATCACCGCGGGAAATTATCAGGGTACGCACGATGTGGTTTACGTCGCGACGGAAAACAACACGGTGTATGCCATCGACGTACATACCGGGACGGTGTTGTTGAATCCGAATTTCGGAACACCGGTACCGTATCCGCTGGGATGCGGGAACAACGGGCCGAATGTGGGGATCAATTCGACGCCGGTAATCGACCCCGACAGCAATACGTTGTACGTGATCGTTTATACGCAGGTTAACGGTGGTCAGGCCTACACGCTACACGCGCTCGATCTGGGAAGTTTAACCGACAAGGTGACGCCGCAGCCGGTGAGCGCGTCGCATACGCTGACCAATGGAACGACCTTCAACTTCAACGCGACATACCAACGGCAGCGGCCGGCATTGTTGCTGGCGAACGGCAGTATTTATGCTGGGTTTGGCAGCTTCTGCGACTTTTCGGGAAATCTTTCGCGGGGCTGGCTGCTGGGGTGGACGGCGGGATCGCTGACGCCATTTCCGTCGAACCAGCTCAACGATCAGCAGGCAACGAACGGAAACTCCTTCTTTCTGTCGTCCATCTGGATGTCCGGTTACGGTCCGGCGACCGATGATGAAGGCAATGTTCTATTTGTAACCGGAAACTCGGATCCGGGCACTTACGATGGCGTCACCGACATTCAGGAGAGCGTGGTGAAGGTTTCGAATACGCTGACGACGGTGCTGGATCTGTTTACTCCGGATAACCAGGAGGGTCTGGATCAGGGGGATGTGGATTTTGGGTCAGGCGGGGTGATGGTGCTGCCCGATCAGCCGGGATCGATCCCGCATCTGGCGGTGGCGGCGGGCAAAGACGGAAACATGTATTTCATGAACGAAGACAAGCTGGGTGGGTACTCGCCCAACCAGAACAAAGTGCTGGGCGTTTACGGAATCGGCGGCTGCTGGTGCGGTGAATCGTATTATGTGGATCCGACGGATGGAGCGGGGCGGGTGGTAAGCAGCGGCAACAGTTCTGTCGAGCTGTGGGAGCTCCAGACCACGCCCAATGTAGATCTCGTGCAGGTTGCCACATCCGGGTCAGTTGGGGGCGTGCAGGACCCGGGATTCTTCACCACGGTTTCGTCGAACGGGACAGCCAGTCCGATTATCTGGGCGTTGTCGCGTCCGCAGAACTATACGAAGACGCCGATTTATCTCTATGCGTTCAACCCGGATGGCGGCAAAAAAGAGAAACTCAAGCGGTTGTATAAGGCGATAGCGGGTGCATGGCCGAATCTGGGCGGCAATTCAAACCTGGTTCCGGTGGTGGCCAACGGCCAGGTCTTCGTGGCCAGCAACAAACAGTTGCAGATCTTTGGGCTGGTCGGGGGAAACACGAAAAAGAAGTAATGCGGACGCGATTTGGTGCGGACCGTGGGGCGACCCACGTCTCGAAAACCGCGAGACGTGGGGAACCCGCTTTTTTTAACTAGGCGGACTTGACGGCTCTCCCATCTAACCCGAGTTCGCCTGCGATCGCCTTCATGGCTGCGATGCAGAAAGCTATATGCTCTTCAAGATTTACGCCTAGCTCGGCCGCGCCCTCCACGATATCCTCGCGGTGAACGCTGCGGGCGAAGGCTTTGTCTTTCATTTTTTTTCGCACCGACGGGGCTTCGACTTCGGCCAGAGATTTTCCCGGCTTGACCAGAGCGCAGGCGGTGATGAATCCGGCGAGTTCATCGCAGGCGAAGAGCGTCTTCTCCATCGGCGAGAGGCGGGCGACGCCGGTGTACTGGGCATGCGACAGGATCGCACGGCGCACTTCTTCGGAATAGCCGCGCGCTTTCAAAATCTCGGAACCTTTCGTGGGGTGGTCGTCGCGGGTGGGATATTTTTCGTAATCGAAGTCATGGAGAAGCCCGACCGTGCCCCACAGTTCTTCGTCGGCTCCGGTCTTGCGGGCGTAGGCGCGCATGCAAGCCTCGACTGCGAGGGCGTGTTTACGAAGGCTTTCGGATTGGGTGAACTCAGTTAGTAAACACCATGCAGCGTCGCGTTGATTCATGATTCCGCACCTGGAGATCAGCGCATGAGAAGCAGGCCGCGCGGTCGGTCTCTGGGCCTGAAGCCCGCGTCTTTATTGGCTGTCGGCGGCGCGACTGAGGTCGTGCCCTTCCCAAAATACAATATAGCAGGGCAGGGCATGGTCCCATGTAGGGTGTTCCGTGGATCACAGTTTGTCCTCAGACTCTCCATCTGGCGCACTTTTGTCTTGACATTCACAGGTCTAATCCAGCAGATTACGCACTAGTTGGCTTTGAGAGTAGCCCCGCTCTGGCACTCGCAAAACCTGAATGGCTACCACATTAGCGCCCGTGGACTCACGGGAAGTTGTACGGTGTGACCGTTGTCTGTTGGTGCAATTCCGCACATCAAATAGCCTCTGCCGCCGTTGTCATCTTTCGTTGGATGAGGACGAGGCCGAGCTTGCTGCTATGACTCCGGCACCGGAAGTGTTGCCGGTGAACGTGGATTCGATTGGACGCGGGCATCTCAAGCTGGCGTATTCAATCCGGTCGCTGCGCTTACGCAATGGCTTGAGCCAGCGGCAGCTTGCGCTGCGCATGTCCGTTCCTCGAACCTACGTCTCAAAAATCGAAAACGAGAAAGCAACGCCGACCTTATCTTCGCTGGAACGATTGGCGAAGGCGCTTGAAGTAAGCGTGCCGGATCTGCTCTCGGGTGGGGAACGGAACCGGCAGGAGGAAGTGCGTGAGTTGATGGAAGATCAATTCGTGGCCGAGGTGTTGCCGTATCTCTCGCAGCTGAACGGGATGCAGATGTCGAGTATTCTGGCGCAAGTGCGAGACTTGACGGTGCGGCCACGAAGGA
>JBEKED010000140.1:0-10042 GCA_050014035.1 Terriglobales bacterium | reverse complement strand
GGAAACTTGTTGTGCACAAACGTGGCCGCGAGCATACGACGGCCTTCGCTGCGCGGCACCAGAAATCCAAAGCCCGGCGGCAGCGAGGCCCGCACTTTTTCGTCGTAACCAAGGGTGACCGTCACCGACGAACTGTACTGAATGTCGCCGAGATCGCGGGCCAGGTTTTCATCCGCGGCTCCCAGCACGGCTGCGGCGGCATGAGTTGGGGTGGCGACGATTACGGCGTCGAAGTGATCGCTCTGATATCCGGCGGAAACCGTCCAGCCGTTGTTTTGCCGGATCATGGACTGCACGGGCACAGACGTCTTTAACGAGCTCGCGTTCAAACGCGCGACCAGGGCGTCGACCATCTGTTGCATCCCGTCTTTCAGCGAACTGAACAGCGGCCGCGCCGGGGCCTTCGTCGCTGCGCCCATTTTCCCGCGAGCTGCCAGCATGGCGCGGCCCAGGCTGCCATGTTTCGATTCCATGTCAGCGAAGCGGGGCAACACGGCGCGCACGCTCAACTGCGAAGCTTCGCCGCCGTAAACTCCGGAGAGCAGCGGATCGGCCAGCAGATCGACCATCTCGGAACCGTAGTGGCGTTCGACCATCTGGGCAACCGTTTCGTCCTCGGTGGCCTTGCGCGGCGGATGGAACCATTCGGCCGCCATGCGCATTTTTGTACGTACAGAAAAAAGCGGGGAGAAAACGGTGGGCAGGATTTTGGTGGGCACCATAAACATGAGCCCGTCGGGCATCACCACCAATTTTCCCCTGGCCAGGATGTATGTCTTGCGCTCGGAGTCGTTCGAGCCGATGAGTTGGTCGCCCAACCCGATCTTGCCGCAGAGGTCGGCTGCCCAAGGTTTCTCGGTGAGAAAAGAATCAGGCCCGGCTTCGACGATGCAGCCGTCGACGTGATCGGTGACGAGCACACCGCCGAGGCGCGGGCTGGATTCGAACAAAACGTATTCGACGGGCGTACCCGACTGGCGCTTTTCTTCAAGCGTGTACGCGGCCGAAAGTCCGGAAATTCCGCCGCCGACGATGGCAATGCGTTTCATGAATCAGCTCTTCGCTATTCGCTCTTGGCTCTTCGCTACAGCCCCAGCGCCATCATGCGGCTGTTTACTACTTCCGCCAGGGCCGCCGTTAGCGTCTTCGAGCCGTTCAACGACTCGGCTCGCCATAGGCGCATGCCTTCTCTTTCCGCGAACTGTTTGAAGAAGATGTCGATATCGTAAAGCACTTCGACGTGATCGCAGAGGAATCCGATGGGATGCACGAAGACGCCGCGATGGCCTTTCACTCTTAGATTCCTGATCGTGTCCTCTACCGTGGGTCCGATCCATGCGCCTCCGGACATGCCCTGGCTCTGGAAGGCAAAGCTCCAATCTCCGCTTGCGAGGCCTGCTTCTTCGGCTACCAAAGCGGCCGTTTCCTTCGATTGTCTTTCGTAGGGATCGCCCTCCGTAATCGTGCGCTCGGGGACACTGTGCGCCGTGAAGATCACGGGAAGCTTCGCTCCATTTTCGTTGCTCGCTTTTCCCCAGTCCGCGCGCAGTTTTTGGGCAAACGCCTTGGTTAGCAGCGGCTGGTCGTGCCAC
Source organism: Terriglobales bacterium (assembly GCA_050014035.1). Taxonomy (GTDB): domain Bacteria; phylum Acidobacteriota; class Terriglobia; order Terriglobales; family Acidobacteriaceae; genus Acidiflorens. The sequence continues at coordinate 8,450 of JBEKED010000140.1, read as the reverse complement.
TCCTCGACGAAATCCAGCTTGAAGGGAAGATTTCCGTCGCCGCTGGCGTCGCTGCTCACGGCGCTGCGATAGAGGCCGACGCTGGTGCGTGAGTTCTGCGGCGCCAGGCAGACGGCGATGACGCGCTCGTACTGCTTACTCGCAATCGCCTTGACCGCTTCGGCTATGAAGGGCTTCCAGTTGCGCATGCCGACGAAGACCGGCATCTTCAAGGATTGCGAAAGTTGATCGGCTTGCAGAAGTGTCCAGCAGGGAAGTGGCGAGAAACCGATGAGCGAATAGCGATGGCGAATCTCTTCGAGGACGGCTGGCGGCAGCGGGCGTCCGCCGGTGACGTAGCGCAGAAACTCGGGAATCTGGTCGGGATTCTCGGGGCTGCCGTGGGCGAGCAGGAGCACGGCAGTTTTCGCGGGCTCGGCGGCGGCAAAGAAGCTCACCTGATTCGCGCAGTAGCATCGGCCGGCGAGGCCCAGCGGGCAGGGCGTCATTTCTACACTTACCTCAGCGCCTGAAGGCGCGTTCCTAACACAGCAGTTGTCGCATCGCTAAAGCGATGCCCTGATAAGAACCTCAATTGCCCGACTGAGGCCAATGACCGGCATATGGCGGCGAACAGCAGGTCCTTCGCTCCTCCACCCCATCGCGCCAAAAGCGGGCACGCTGGGGACCCCGGTGCGCTCAGGATGACAATCTGGTATTGGCGGCGCCAGTTCATAAGTGGGCCATCAACTCTTGAAATCCGCCGAGTGCTCGCGAATGAAATCGCAGAGCGCCTTCACGTTCTCCACCGGAGTTTCAGGGAGAATGCCGTGGCCGAGATTGAAAATGTGGCCGGGGCGTCCTGCGGCCTGGCGCAGAATATCTTCGGCCCGCGATTTAAGTTCCTTCCAATCCGCGAACAGAAGCACAGGATCAAGATTGCCCTGCACCGCGCCTTTTAGGCCGAGGCTCCGCCATCCCGTGTCGAGCGGGATGCGCCAGTCGAGGCCAACCACTTCCGCGCCCGCTTCCTGCATCGAGGGCAAAAGCGTGGCGCTGTCAGTGCCGAAATAGATGACGGGCGCGCCGGATTTTTGCACGCGCTTTACCAGATCCTTCACATGCGGCAGAACGTAACGGCGATAATCCTCGACGCTTAGGCAGCCGACCCAGCTATCGAAGATCTGGATGGTGTCGGCCCCGGCGCGTACCTGCTCCGATGAATACTCGGCGGTCACTGCGACCAACTTCTTCATCAGTTCATTCCACGCGGCGGGCGCGGAGTACATCATCTTCTTGGTGAACAGATAATGGCGCGAGCCTCCACCTTCGATCATGTAGCTGGCTAGCGTGAAAGGCGCGCCGCAGAAGCCGATGACGGGGAGCTTGTCGCCGAAGTGCTTGCACACGAGTTTCACGGCCTCGGAAACATAGCCGAGATCGGCAGCGCGGTCGGTGCGAAGGGCGGCAATGTCTTCTGCAGTGCGCACCGGCTTTTCAATCTTCGGCCCCTCGCCGGCGGAGAAATGAAAGGGCAGCCCCATGACTTCGAGCGGAAGCAGAAGATCGGCGAAGATGATGGCCGCATCAACTTTGAGGATCTCGGCCGCTTCAATCGTGACTTGGGCCGCCACTTCCGGCTTCTTGCAGATCTCGATCAGAGAATATTGTTTGCGTATGGCGCGGTACTCCGCCATGTAGCGTCCGGCCTGGCGCATGAACCAGACTGGAGTCCGTTCAGTAGACTGAGCCTTGGCGGCACGAACAAAGAGAGAATTCGGGGCAGACATGAACCTTCTAATTTAGCATTTTCCGTGAAATGCCGTGGCGGGCTCGCGCCGTTTATTGCACGGATTGAAGTCGCAGCAGTTCGCCTCGGGCCAGCGTGTTGTCGGGGTGAGCGGCCACTTCCGCCTGGTATTCGCCTATCGCCCGCAGCCGTTCGCCGCTCGCCTCAAGGATCTTCGCCAGCACGAAATGGAAGCCAGGAGAGAGCGGTCCTCTTTGCAGGGCGCGCTCGGCATTCTGAGCGGCCAGCGTCAACTTCCCTTGTTCCATTTGCGTGCGGGCAAGATAAATGAATTGGTCCGGATCCTTGTCGTCGATCTGGATTGCCCGCTGCAAATAGTCCTCGGCTTCGGGAAACCTTCCCGTGCGGTAACAGGCGTAACCCAGGTTGTAGTTTGACAGCCAGGAACTCGGATCGTTCTTGAGCGCGCTCCAGTACAGAGGAAGCGCGCGATCATAATGTCCCAGGTTGGCGAATTCATTGGCCAGGTTGACCTGAATGATCGGGTTGTTGGGCGCGTATTTGATGGCATTTTGGAACAGTAAGAGGTTGCTCGCCCAAGGCAGTTGATGAATGAGCGTACCGACAAAAGCAGCCGTACAAAGAATGGCCACTGCTGCCAACCTTACCTTCACTCCGGGTTTCTGTCCGGGTACTGTTGTTGAGGTTGCGATGGATTCGACCGCGAGCGCGATCAGAATCACAATTCCGACGGAAGGAAGATAGAGAAAACGGTCATGCACGAAATTTCCGGGCGCGCTGGCGCGCAAATATAATGTGGGCAGGATCGTCGCGAACGCAAACCCCGATGCAAACACTGCCAGGCGAGGGTCGGGGAGCGTGGAAATCCAATACGCAACCGCAAGCGCGACGGCGCCCAGGAAAAGCGTCGGCAGCAGAAAATTCTCAAATCCAGGCGCGGTTACATAGGTCAGCGAATAGAATTCGCTGGAGGAAACTGGGAACAGCAGATGCTTGAGATCGAACCAAAGGACCGACGGCGCGGTGAGAAGCATCGTGCTCCAGCTCAGGGTGGTTAGAGATTGCGCCGCCCCGTGCAGCATCGATCTCCGGACAGCCAGAAAAATCGCAAGCACCACGAAGTAAGGGATGGAGACGAAGCCTTGTTTGAGGCGGTTTTGGAAGGATGACCAAGCCGCGGTTGCAGCTTCGGCGTAGCGCGGAAGCGCAAAGATCACCGCGAAAACAAAAATCAGAAACGGAAAAACCGCTGCGGTCTCTTTCGAGAACAGCGCGGACAGGAACAAAACCAGGGATGTTGCCATCCATAATGTTGACTTTCTGCCTTCGCGAAACTTGAGGTAGGCAAGGAAACTGGCGAGCACCAGCACCGACATCAGCATGTCGTTCACGGATGAAAGCCAGGCGACGTTTTCTGTGTGAACCGGATGCAGCCCAAAAAGAATTGCGGCCAGCGACGCCACACTGCGACGGCTCAACTTTTCCACCGCCACAAAGACGAGATACGTCATGAAAACATGGCCGGCCAACAGAGCGACATGCCAGCCTGCCGGGTTCAGACCAAAAATGACGTAGTTCAGGCGCAGCCATAAAACCGAGATCGGCCGATAGAAGCTCCCGCCCGCGGGTTGTGCGACATTGGACGCAGCCTGCGGCAGCAAGTAATAAGTCAAAGAGTCCCAGGATCGGATGACAGGATTGTCCACGATCACGGGTTTGTCGTCGTAAACGAAGCCGAAGGAAAGAGTGCTCAGATAGGCGAGAAAGGTAACCGTGCAAACCAGCGCCTCCATCATGCCGCTCTTCTCGAAAAGCTGAGTGAGTGCGGATGGGCCTTCCAAATTCCGGCCAGCTAGTTGCACAAGCCTACTATAGCGGAAACGCAACCGGAGACCCGCAGCGGTCGAACACTCGTAGTACATGCCCGCCAGATACCTACCTTCGTTACTGCCCCTTCCCTAGACTGAACTCACGCCTGCAAGGCAGGAAAGGCTTCCCCCCAAAGTCCCCCGAGTCGTAGATCTTTCAGCTAGCTTCACCCTTTCCAGCGGTATGCATCCGGTTGGGGCAGGCCTATGTGCGCAAGCACCCGGTTCGCGAATTCGTGGGCCATGGCATCGGGGCTCGACGGATGGTTATAGAAGGTTGGGATCAGCGGGAAGATGGTCGCGCCCGCGTCGGCCGCCAGCGACATGTTGCGGATGTGGATTTTGTTGAGCGGAGCCTCGCGAACGCAGAGCACGAGCGGCCGACGCTCCTTGAGAGTGACATCGGCGGCGCGCTCGATCAAGTGTGAGGCGGTGCCGTTGGCAATGCGGCCGAGCGTTCCGACACTGCATGGGATTACGACCATCGCGTCGGAAGGATACGACCCGCTGGCCACGTTCGCCCCGATATCGGCGTTGGACTGCGGCTGAATCTTTGCCGAAGGCGAGCCGATGATTTGACGTAGGAGATCGGAGCGGCCTTCGATACTGAGTTCTTCGGCGAGGACGCGCAGAGCGCTGTCAGAAGCGATGAAATTTACGGTCTTCACCCGAGAATCGCGTTCGACGGCCAGTAGGAAGTGCTTGAGAAATAACGACCCGCTGGCTCCGGTGGTGGCTACTGTCAAGTTTTCCGGCGCGAGCAGTGCCAAAGTTAGCGCTCCACGAGGCATCCAAATGCGCGGCCTCGAAAGCTGAGGATAGGGATGCGGGAAAAGCAAGTCAAGGCGGGAGCGCGGGGTCTGCGAGTTTTGATGAACAGCCCCTAAAAGGGGCATCTGAATTCGAGCCTTTTCGGCATCGCTAAAGCGATGCCCTGATACGAAGCGTGAGCAGCGAACGACGAACGACCAACGACCAACGACCGATTTATGGCAACTACCGGCATCCTACGAACGCGGCGCAGTGCGGCTCAACGCCACGCCCTTGCCAGCGTCGAGCGTGAGATTCGAGCGATCGATCCCGCTGCCGGACGCAAGTATCTTCGCGATTTTCGCGAGGCCTACCTTTCCTACCAGAGAGTGATTTCCGCGACCGACGTCCGTCAGCAAATTGCCAAAGCCGGAACGGTTTTGGTAGGCGATTACCACGCGCTGCCTAACTCGCAGCGCTACCTGGCGTCGCTGTTGCGCGACTACGATTTCCACCAACGCCACGTGGTGCTGGGGCTGGAAACTATTTTTTCCCGCGATCAGCATATTCTCGACGAATGGCTCCGCCGCGAAATTGACGAAGACGAGTTGCGCCAGCGCATCCGTTTCGAACTGGACTGGGGATACGACTGGACTCCATTTTATGAATTGCTATCGGCCGCGCGCGACCACGGAGCATCGATCTGCGGCCTCGATTGCATGCCGCGCGAAGATCTGCGCAAGATTGGAGCGCGGGACCGTCACGCTGCCGACAAGATTGCCGCACTCCGCCGACAGCATCCGGACGCACTCATCGTCGTTCTGTTCGGCGAGTCGCATCTCGCGCCCCAGCACTTGCCCGCCCTGCTCCAGCAGCGGCTGCCTGCCGAACCGATGCTCATCGTTCTGCAGAATGTCGACGCCCTCTACTGGCACGCCGCCGGCGAAGCGCGCGACCACGTCGAAGCCGTCGAAGTCCGCAATGAAGTCCGCAACGGCGGTCGCGAAAATGTTCTGTGCGTCTTCAACGCCACGCCGCTGGAGAAATACGAGAATTATCGTCTCTGCCTCGACCGCTGGGGACGCAGCGATCATGACCGCAGCGCGCCCGATTTCGGCCCGACGCTCTACAACCTGATCGACGGCATGGTGCGTTTTCTCGGCATCAACCAGTATTCTCCGCACAATACGACGCAGCCCAGGCTTCTGGTCGACCTTATGCCCGAGGTCCATTCCCGCAGCTCGGACGCGCTTTTGCGCCGCCTGTTATCGCGCAAGGGATTCACCGCTGAACGCCGCCGATCGCTGCTCCGCCAGGTCCGCGAGCGCGGCAGCGTCTACCTCACGCCCATCAACGCCGTGTACGTGCGCCAGTTTCGCATGACCTCCGCCGCTGAGGATGCTACACGCTTTCTGCACCAGGCCTGCCGCGGGCTGCCGAATTTCGCGAACGGCAAAGTTACCGAAACCCGCGTCTCACCGGGCGCCAGGCCGCTCGATCGAGACGACGCATTTTATGCAACCGTCGTCGAGCACGCGCTGGCATTTTTCGGGTCGCGAATCCTCTATCCCGCGCGCCCCGCGCTCCGTGACGCGGATCTGGCCGAATTGTTCGACGTGACTCGTGAGGACCTGGAACTGCAGGCGTCGCTTCCCTTTGCCGATGCTGTCGATGCTCTCGACTTTCTGACTCAACACCGCGCCGAAGATCTTCGCTGCTCGCAAGCTCCAGCCTGCAACGGCCGCAAGTACGAATACATCGCCGAGCAACTCGGATATCTCACCGGCAACGATCTCTATGATGCTTATCTCGAAGGCCGCCTTACCACCGCCGCGTTGCGCAAGCTTTTCCTTGCTCACATTGAGTTGCCGGGAGCAGCCCGCGAGTCCTATGTCCAGTTAAGAGCGCGCCTGCGCCCGGGCCAGCGCGGTTAGATTCGCCCGATTCTGATTTTCTCTGTGTCCTCTGCGTTTGTTCCCTCCTGCGCTCTCAGCGTTAAGAGTTTTGCTTTTGGGGCTGCTGCGGTATCCTCACCTGTTCCCAGCTTGCGATTATGCCTGACGACTCCCCACTCCAATCGCAAACGCCCGATGCACTCATGCTCTTCGGGTTCTGGTATCGCGCGCTGCCGGCGAGCCAACTGCACCGCGGACAGCTGACGAAAACCATGCTTCTCGAACAGCCGCTCGTGCTAGGACGCGACCGGCAAGGCAAGCCCTTTGCCCTGCGCGACGCCTGTCCGCATCGCGGCATGCCGCTCTCCTGCGGACAATTCGACGGCCAACAAATCGAATGTTCGTACCACGGTTGGAGATTCGACGCCCACTCCGGCCAGTGCAAGCTGATCCCTTCGCTTGTGCCCGAGCAGAATTTGAAAGTCGACCGCATCTACGCGGGTAGCTATCCCTGCGCAGAGCGAGACGATTTCATCTGGGTCTACATTCCCGATCCCGGTCCGGCCGGTGCTGGCTTCTCGAAGTCCGCGCCCGCGCCGGTGCCCGCACCTGAGATTCCGAAGTTCAGCGAGCATTACAAACTCGCCTATCTCACCGCCGACCTGCCTTGCTCCGTCGACCACGGCATCATCGGACTGATGGATCCCGCGCACGGTCCGTTTGTTCACCAGGCGTGGTGGTGGCGCACGCAGAGTTCAATTCACGAGAAGCATAAGAATTTCGAACCGATCCCTTACGGATTCCGCATGAGCGCGCACACGCCGAGTTCCAATAGCGCTCCGTACAAACTTCTGCGTCTCTACGCCGACGCCGATGCGATCACTACGACTATCGATTTTGTCCTGCCCAACCTGCGCTCCGAGATTATTCGCGCCGGCAAATACTGGTTCTCGAGCCTCACCACCGTCACTCCCATCACGCGCAATCAATGCCGCATCGACGTGGTGGCCGCGTGGAATTTGTTTCGCTGGATTCCCTTTGGTCCCGAGTTGCTGAAATTTGTTTTCGCAAAATTTGTGGAGCAGGATCGCCGCACCATGGAACTCCAATCCGAGGGCCTGAAACACAACTCACACCTCATGCTGATCGATGATGCCGACCGCCCCGCGAAGTGGTATTTCGGGTTGAAGAGCGCCCTGCTGGAAATGAAGAAGAACGGCGGCGAGTTTCGGCATCCGATGACGGGGCCGGTGACGCTGAAGTGGAGAAGCTGAGAACTACTCTTTTACCAGCCAGTCCATCGCCTCTTCTCGCGTCTTGAAGGTCACAATCGCGCGCTGAGAAAATCCCCGGAAGTTTTCCATGAAGGCGTGTGGAATGCTTTCCGCGCCGACCCACGCCGTCTTTTTCACAAACGGACGATCGAGCGTCAGCACTTCCTTAATCCTGGTGGCAACCGTGTGATCCACTACGGAGCCGGTGAAGTCGGCGAGCGTGACCAGGGACTCGTGCCCGTGCTTCGCGACGGTGACCCGCACGTACTCCAGCAGAAGCTGCATCTCCTGGGCGGTGGCGAGGGAAAAATCCAGCAGCAGAATCTGCTTGCCTTGGTGCTCGATGAATCGTATGCGATCGTCCATCGCCGAACCCCAATTGATTTTCCCTGTGGTCTCTGTGTCCCCTGTGGTGAAGATTCTTAAGCTCCGTTTCTTAAGCTCCGGGGAACACGGCGAAATCTACCCCAACAGCGACTCCACGACACTGTATGCCTCGCTCAGCGCCGAGTCCAGCGCCGCGGCATCTTTGCCGCCGGCTTCCGCAAGGTCCGGACGCCCGCCGCCTTTGCCGCCAACTTTCTGCGCCACCGGCCCGATGACTTTTCCCGCCGGAATGCGGCCGGTGAGGTCTTTGGTTACGCCGACGATCAGCGAAACGTTGCCATTCGAGGCCGAGCCCAGCACCACTACGGCAGAGCCGAGCTTGTCGCGCAGTTGATCGACCAGGGTGCGCATCTGCGCGCGTTCGAGATTGTCCACGCGGTGGGTCAGAACCTTGACGCCGCGAACTTCATTGACTTTCTCGCCGATGTTGGCCGTGGTCGACGACGCCGACTTCATGCGCGCCTGATCGAGTTCGCGCGCTAAACGTTTAATTTCGGCGTCTTTCTTTTCCAGTTCTTGTTTTAAC
>JBEKED010000139.1:0-10069 GCA_050014035.1 Terriglobales bacterium | reverse complement strand
AATGGCGGACTAAAAGTAAAACTCGGCGCCTCAGCCTAGCGGGTCGAACAAATGCCCTTCGGTGCGGTCGGCGAGTTTGGGCCACTCTTTTTTGGCATGCTGCAGGAAGTGCGGGGTGGCGCGATGCGCCTCCAGCGCGGCATCATCCTTGTATTGTTCGTATATAAAGAACCGGCGCGGATCGGTCTTGTGCTTGTGCACCTGATACATTACGCAGCCCGGTTCCTTGCGCGATTCGGCGGTCAGTTTTTCGAAGATTACGGCCACTTCGGACTCGCGTCCGATTTTTGCCATCCAGGTTACAGCCAGAACTACCATCCGTCGCTCCGTTCTTTATAGTTCGTATCGGGTGTAGGTTCGTATCAGGGCATCGCTTCAGCGATGCCGCAAGCTGTAGGTTTATATCAGGGCATCGCTTTAGCGATGTCGCAACTTCTCGTAACCAGATGCCCCTTTAGGGGCTGGAGTGCGCCGTCAGTCCCAACGCGCTCACAAATTCCGGAACCAGAATCGTCTGCTCGCGATCGGGGCCGGTGGAAATCATCGCCACTCGCGCTCCAGTTTCCTGCTCGATGAAAGCCAGATATTCGCGGGCAGCCTTGGGCAATCCTTCTACCGTGCGCACGTCTTGCGTTGGGCTGGCCCAGCCCGGCATTTTGCGGTAGATGCATTCGATTTTTTCGTAGCCGCACGCCTGTGCTGGAATTTCGTCTGTCTTCTTGCCGTCGACCTTATACCCCACGCACACTGGAATCTCCGTCAAATGGTCGAGCACATCCAACTTGGTAACCACGAGCCAGGAGATTCCGTTAATCATGCCAGCGTAGCGAAGCAGAGGCAAGTCGAGCCAGCCGGTGCGGCGGGGACGGCCAGTAACGGCGCCAAATTCATTGCCGCGCTTGCGCAGGTCGTCGCCTTCGTGGCCGAGAAGTTCAGTCGGGTACGGGCCGCTGCCGACGCGGGTGCAATAGGCTTTCGTGATGCCGATGACCGTGTCAATCGATGTCGGCGGCACGCCGGTGCCGATGGCGGCGCCGCCGGAGGTGGAACTCGAAGAAGTCACGAAGGGGTAGGTGCCATGATCGATGTCGAGCATGGTGCCCTGCGCGCCTTCAAAGACGATCGACTTGCCTTCGGCTAGCGCGCGGTTCAGCAGCAGCGCCGTATCGCGGACAAAGGGACGCATCTTTTCGGCGGCGTCGGCGTATTCCTGAAACATTTTGTCAGGATCAAGCGGCTCGGAGTTGAAGAGCGCGTGAGCAATGGTGTTTTTTTCGCGACACGCGTTCTCGATGTGGGTTCGCAGCAGTGGCGTGTCGAGCAAATCGGCAACGCGCAATCCCCGGCGTCCCATCTTATCTTCGTACGAGGGGCCGATGCCGCGCGACGTAGTGCCGATTTTCACGCGGCCGGGAGCGTTTTCCGACCCCAGTTCCATCATGCGATGGTACGGAAGAATCACCTGCGCGCGGTTGGAGACGAATAGGTTGCCATCGACCTTCACGCCCGCAACGCGCAGCGACGCGACTTCCTTCAGGAAAGCCAGCGGATCAATCACCACGCCATTGCCGATGACGCTGGTACACTCGGGCCGCAGAATGCCTCCGGGCACAAGTTGCAGAATGAATTTCTTTCCGTTGATAATGACCGTGTGTCCGGCGTTGTGGCCGCCGGCGTAGCGCGCCACGACCGAAAAAGTCTGAGTGAGTACGTCGACAATCTTGCCCTTGCCCTCGTCGCCCCACTGCGCTCCAACGATGACGGCGGTTCTGCCTCGGGTGGTATTACTTCTGCTCAATCCAAACTCCAATTGGAACATTGCGCGGCTGCAAACCAAAGCGCGCCCCAGGGTCGCACACACGAATTGCGCCGCTTGCTTAACAGACGGGAAATTGATGAAGATCGATCGGCGGTGCCTGATGTGTACCTTGTAGCATACCGAATCGGGCTGTGGACGAGCAACCAGTTCTCAGTTCTCAGTTCTCAGTTCTCAGTTCTCAGTGAAACCCCAATCGCTCCGCAGCACCAGACGGTCGACGATCTTGTATGCTTGCTGCGTGCCGGAACTGCCTGAGGTAGAAACCATTGCTCGCGGACTAGACAAGCGCGTCGCCGGGGACGCGATCGAATCCGTCTGGATCGGTTCGCGAAAACAGCCCCTCAAATCGCCGGCTGCGGTAATCGCATCTACGCTTTCAGCCAAGCGGATCTTGCGCGTGCATCGAGCGGGCAAGCACATCGTGTTTGATCTGGAGGGCGAACAAGTGCGCGCAGGCACCCGCGCCGTTCGCGGCAAGACGCGGCTAGCCGCGTCTCTACAGACGGCGCAGTGGATTGTCCATCTCGGCATGACCGGCCGCATGGTCGTTTCGGAGCCTGCGGCCGAGGTTGCCAAGCACACTCACCTGATCGCTACGCTGGCTTCCGGCCGCGAACTGCGGTTTGTCGATCCGCGAATGTTTGGAAAACTTAGCGTTCAAACTGGCGGCTTCGATCCCGGTGGAATCGAGCCGCTGGAAGTGAACGAAAAGCAGTTCGTCGCGCTCTTTCGCGGACGCAAGACTCCGATCAAGAGCGCGCTGCTGAATCAGAAGCTGCTGCGCGGCGTGGGCAATATTTACGCCGATGAATCTTTGTTTCGGGCCGGCATCCGTCCGCGGCGCCGAGCGGCCACAATCACTCGCGAGCAGTTGAGCAAGCTGCACCGGGCAGTACAGGAAGTGCTGCGCGAGGCAATTGCGCTCGGCGGATCTTCGATTTCCGATTATGTCGATGCAGATGGAGAAGAAGGATTCTTCCAACTCCAGCATCGCGTCTACGGACGTGAAGGAGAACCTTGCTTGGTGTGCGGAGCCGCGATCCGGCGCGTGGTGCTCGCCGGACGCAGCAGTCACTACTGCGCGAAATGCCAAAAATAGACATAATGGAGCGTCATGAATAAATTCTCAATTGGAGTTGACCTCGGCGGCACGAACCTGCGCATCGCTGCCGTGGATGAGCAGGGCACGCTGGTCGAGAAAGTCACGCTGGGCACACAGGTTTCGCTGGGACGCGATCACGTTATCGGCGAGATGTGCGATGCCATTGAGCGCTTATCCGATAAATACAGGAGTTCCGCTCCGCTGCTGGGGATCGGCATCGGCGTGCCTGGCATTATCGACATAGAAACAGGCCTTGTGCGTGCGTCTCCCAACCTGCCCGACTGGGTCGACTATCCCGCTCGCGCCATTATTGAGCAGCGCCTGAAGACGGTGGTGATTCTCGAAAACGATGCCAATGTCGCGGCCTTCGGAGAAAAATGGCTGGGCGCGGCCAAGGATTATTCCGACGTGGCGATGCTGACTCTCGGAACCGGCGTCGGCGGCGGCTTGGTCATGGGCGGCCTGATCTGGCGCGGCGCGAATGGCATGGCCGGAGAATTCGGGCACACTACGGTTGAGCCCGACGGGCATCCGTGCGGATGCGGAAATCGCGGCTGCCTCGAACAATACGCTTCGGCGACGGCCGTGGTTCGGATGGCGCACGAAGCGATCGCGAACAACCCCAAGTCGGGGCTGGCGAGTGCTGCCAATTCCAATTCGGAGTTCAGCGCAAAGTCGATCTACAATCTTGCGATTCAAGGCGATGAAGAGGCGCGGCGGATTTACCGCTACGTGGGACGCTGTCTGGGAATTGTGCTTTCGTCGATGGTGAATTCCCTGAACCTGCCGATTTACGTAATAGGCGGCGGAGTTTCGAGCGCCTGGGAAGCTTTTTCCCCCTCGATCTTCGAAGAATTGCGGCGGCGATCGCTGGTCTATGCGGCCACCGCGCCCCCCGATGCTTTGGCCAGCAAAATTAAAGAGGGCGCATCGGCGCACGTGAAGCCGGGTCCCGGCCACAAGACCATCATCACCCGCGCGCTGTTGGGAAGCGATGCCGGCTTGTACGGCGCTGCCCGCCTGCCCATGGTTGCGGAGGCAAAGCATTAAGTTTAGCGGTGCTGGCGTCTCGGCGCGCGGGACTTCGGCGTTCGCGACGGTTTCGATTCCACAAAGTGCGACGGTCGCCGTGAGCGTGATGGTTTCGTCGACGGCGGCGATTTAAATGCACGTAACGGCAAAGTCCGCACCGGAGCGGCCGCCGGAGGCGGAAGCGTAAGCTTCGGTCCCGACGCAGCGGTCTTCAGCTTCGCAACTTCCAGCAGAGTCAGATTGCGCCAATCTCCCGGAGGCACGTCGAGCGCGAGCGGCCCGTATTGCACGCGGCGGATTTTCTCCACGTGATGTCCCACTTCTTCAAACATTTTTCGGACCTGGCGATTGCGCCCTTCAATGATGGTCACTTCCAGCCACGGGTTGTCGCCTTCGCGGATCAGGCGAATTTTTGCCGGAGCAGTGCGCACGCGGCGCCCGCCTTTTTCGGCGATGGAAACCCCGCGCCGCAGCTTGTCTAACTTTGTTTCCTCGGGCTGGCCGGCGACTTTCACGACATAAGTCTTCGGCACGTTGGATGACGCTTTCATCAGCGCGTTGGCCAGTTCGCCGTCGTTGGTCATCAGCAGCAGGCCTTCGCTGGCCCAGTCGAGACGGCCGACCGGGTACACGCGGCCCTTCACTTTTTTCACCAGATCCATCACGGTCGGGCGCTTTTTCTCATCGCTCACCGTGGTCACATATCCTTTGGGCTTGTTCAGCGCAACATAGGTGAAGCGTTCCGGTCCTTGCAGCAGCTTGCCATCCACGCGGATGTGGTCTTGTTCAGGATCGGCCTTGGAGCCGAGCTCAGTAACTACTTTTCCATTGACCTGCACGTGTCCGGAGGCGATCAAAGCTTCGGCTTTGCGGCGCGATGCGATTCCGGCAGCAGCAATAATTTTTTGCAGACGTTCGGCGGGCATGAATGGCTACTCCGGTTTGGTGGCGGCTGGTGCTTCGGCTTCTTCGTCATTATTGGAGAATTCGGCAACACTTTCGGTTTCGGGAGAATAATGCTCCGAGGATTCACGCTCCAAAGCATCAGCCTCTAATGTCGACGGCGCAGATGGAGACGATTCTGCAGGTGCGATCTCGCTTGGAAGCATGTCGCTCTGGAACGACTCGGCCAGCAACTTCTCGAACTCTTCCATGCTGGGCAATTCGTTGATGTCCTTCAGTCCGAAGCGCAGGAGAAAATCCTTGCTGGTTTTATAAAGAATCGGCCGGCCGATCACAGCTTTTCTGCCCGCGGTTGTGATCAGCTTGCGGTCGAGCAACGTAGCGATGACTCCGCCGGAATCCACGCCGCGAATTTCGCTGATCTCCGGCACCGTGACCGGCTGCTTGTAGGCAATAACGGCCAGGGTTTCCAGCGCCGGAAGCGACAGTCGGAACGGCGGCTTCAGACTCTTGGCGAAGGCACGCACCACGTCGTGCTGCTCGGGCTTGGTGGACATGCGGTATCCGCCGGCAACCTGGCGGATTTCGATGCCATGGTCGGCGGCGGAATAACTTGCGATAAGTTCCTCGAGCGTGGCGCGGATGCGCGACTTGACCTCCGCGGGTTCGATCCCGGGAGTTTCGGCGAGCACGGATTCCTTTACCAGCGAATAAATCTGGTCAATCGAGATAGGCGTTTCCGCCGCGTAGATGATGGCTTCGAGTTGGGGTCTAAGACTCATAAGGGCTGCTGTCGGTTCTCAGTTGTCAGTTTTCAGTAAAGTCCAATGGTCGCTGGCTCTTACTGAGAACTGATAACTGACGACTGAGAACTGATTTTTTCACTTCCAATCATCCCGCACCGCAGCTTGTTGCGTCATCACTTCTTCGAAGTGCGAATGCTTTCTCACCAGCACTTCGCCGAAGACGTGGTCCTGCCGCACCTGAATCGCCTGCAAGCGCACCAGTTCCAGCAACGCCAGAAACATGCAGACCAGCGCCGGCCGCGACGGCACATTGCGCAGCATTTGTTTCAGACGAATCGGGCGATCTTCGAGCGAGAGCCGCCGATGCAGGTATTCGATCATCTGGCCCACGGTTACGGTCTCTTCGTCCACTTCGAGAACCGACCGGGTGCGCGCGCGGTCGAGAATTTGCTGGAAGGTTTTGACCAAATCGATTACATCGGCAGCGAGTTCGGGTTCGGTCCCCTCGGCTTCCATGAACTCGCGGATTGCGGGATTGCTCAGCACCGCATCTTCAATCTGCTGTTTTTGCAAGAGCATTTGCGCCGCGGATTTGAATTTTTCGTGCTCCAGCAGGCGGTTGACCAGTTCGTTGCGCGGGTCTTCCTGCGCGTCAGCGGGAGCGAGCGGATCGCGCGGCAGCAGCATCTTCGACTTGATGTGGATCAGCACCGCCGCCATATAGATGAATTCGGAGGCGACGTTCACATCGAGTTCGCGAATGCGCTCAACGTACTTGAGATACTGCGCCGTGATCCTGGCGATGGGGATGTCGTAGATGTTGATGTCCTGTTTGCGGATCAGGTCGAGCAGGAGATCGAGCGGGCCTTCATAGATTTCGCCGAGCGCGACGGCAAAGGGGAAATCGTTGGCATCGTCTTTCGCGGGCTTGGGCGCGACTAATTGAATAACGTTGGACGGGGGCAGAGCCGTATTTTGCCGCGCAGCCGCTTCGGCCGCTTGATCTGATATGGGTTGAGACAAATCCGTCACTTCGTGGAATCCTTCGCCGGGCCGTCATCCGAACTGTAATCCAGCCCCATGGAACTGCGGACATCGTGCATCGTAGCGCCCGCCACCTCACGCGCGCGGGCCGAACCGGCTTCCAGAATATCCCAGGCGAGGCGCGGATTGTCTTCGTATTTTTTCCGGCGCTCCTGCATGGGGTTGAGAATCTTTACCAGGGCGTCGGCAACCCAGCCCTTGCATTCGATGCAGCCGATTCCCGCCGACCGGCAGCCTTCGTAGACCTTGGCCATCGTATCTTTGCTGCTGAATATTTTGTGCAGGTCGCCCACGGGACAAACATCGGGATCGCCCTTGTCGGTGCGCCGAATGCGCGCCGGATCGGTGACCATCGTCTTCAGCTTTTGCCGCACCACGGGCTCGGGATCGGTGAGCATTACGGCATTGCCGTAGGACTTCGACATTTTGCGGCCATCGGTGCCGGGCAAACGCGGAGCGGGCGTCAGCAGCGCTGCCGGCTCAGGGAAAATGTATTCGCGCTTGCCGGAGTAGAAGCCGTTGAACCGCCGCGCAATTTCGCGCGTCAGTTCGACGTGCGCCACCTGATCCTCGCCAACCGGGACAACGTCCG
Source organism: Terriglobales bacterium (assembly GCA_050014035.1). Taxonomy (GTDB): domain Bacteria; phylum Acidobacteriota; class Terriglobia; order Terriglobales; family Acidobacteriaceae; genus Acidiflorens. Next base: position 2,831 of record JBEKED010000139.1, on the reverse strand, counting down.
CTTTATAAATCAGAATATCCGCCGCTTGCAGCACGGGATAACCGAGAAACCCGTAGGTATCGAGATCTTTTCCCTTGATGTTTTCCTTCTGCTCTTTGTACGTCGGAACACGCTCCAGCCAGCCAATCGGAGTGATCATCGAAAGCAGCAGGTGCAATTCCGCGTGCATAGGCACATGAGACTGGATGAACAGAACGCACTTCTCGGGATCGAGCCCCGCGGCCAGCCAATCGAAAAGCACGTCGATCAGATTTGCTTTCAGTTGGGAAGGGTCGGCGTAGTCGGTAGTCAGCGCGTGCCAGTCGACGATCACGAAAAAACACTCGTATTGATCTTGCATGCGGACCCAGTTTTCCAACGCACCCACGTAGTTTCCCAGGTGCAGTTTGCCCGTCGGACGCATTCCGCTGAGCACGCGTTTCTTGGCAGGAGTTGTCATTCAGAATCTCACCAGCATCCAACGGTAAAAGTTGACAGGAGGGTCGATCAAGCTGTTGAGAAAACCGGGGGCTAGAAACACCAATGCCAGCAGTGCGAACATGCCGATGCGGTCGTACACCATTCGCACTGAATCCGACAAGAAATGTCGCAGAACATGGCTACCATCGAGCGGAGGGACAGGAATGAGGTTGAAGACTGCCAGCCAGATGTTAATGGTCATGAGTACGTACAGCAGCACAGCGACTGGCGCTAACACCGAATCCGCCGCAGCGCCGCCGATACCGCCTGCCAAACCCATGACAAGAGCGTGTCCCGAGCCTGATGAGAGCGAGATGCCGCCAAGCGCTAGAAGCGCCAGAGTGGCGACGAGGAAGTTGCTAACAGGCCCTGCCACGGAAGTCAGGATGTCGTCCATCATAGGATGGCGGAAATTGCGTGGATCGACGGGTGTGGGTTTCGCCCAACCGATCAACCCTCGGAATTGGTAAGCCGCTACGAGCGGCAATATGATCGTACCCAAAAGATCGATATGGCGAATCGGATTCAGCGAGACCCGTCCCAACATACGGGCCGTGGGATCGCCGCAGCGCGACGCAGTCCAAGCGTGGGCGGACTCGTGCACGCTGATCGCAAACAGGAAAGCGATCATCTGATAAATGATTTGAACGATTCGCGGTGTCATTGGTGAATCCCTGATTCTAACAAAGCGCGGAGATTGCTGAACTCAGACGCCAGCTCGCAGCCCATTTTGCCGATCGTAATTTGATTGCTTCAATTAAGATTCAAGACTTCCGAGGTGCACGTGAATTCAGAAGCCCTTCGCAAACTATTTGAGCAAGTCAGGAAAAAGCGGCTCTCGCCTGATGAAGCGGTCGAGCGGCTCCGCCATCTGCCCTTCGAGGACCTGGGCTTCGCCAAACTCGACCACCATCGCGCTCTCCGCCAAGGCATGCCCGAGGTAATCTTCTCGCAAGGCAAAACGCCCACGCAGCTCGCCAGAATCTTCACTCGTCTGGCAGCACACGGCGGCAACGTCCTGGCCACGCGGGCCACAGAAGAACAATACTCCGCCGTCACCCGCGCACTCGCGGAAAGGTCACCACAGCCCGAGTATCGTCCCTTAGCGCGAGCCATCACGCTGCAGCGCGATCGCAAGCGGCGCGGCAAAGGAGTCATCGCAGTGGTCTCCGCCGGAACCAGCGACATTCCCGTGGCCGAAGAAGCCCTGGTCACCGCTGAACTGATGGGCAACAATGTTCAACACATCTACGATGTCGGAGTCGCCGGCATCCATCGCCTTCTGGCGCATCGCGAAGCCCTCGCCAAAGCGCGCGTGATTGTGGTCTGCGCCGGTATGGAAGGCGCGCTGCCGAGTGTAGTCGGCGGCCTGGTAGGAGTTCCGGTGATCGCCGTCCCCACCAGCATCGGCTACGGAGCAGCCTTCGAAGGCCTGGCCGCCTTGCTGGGAATGATGAACTCCTGCGCCTCGAATGTAAGCGTAGTCAACATCGACAACGGTTTCGGAGCCGGCTACGTTGCCTCGCTCATCAACCGCCGCTGACTGCATCTCAACCAAACCGCGTCTGACTACATCTCTACAAATTTGTCATCCTGAGCGAAGCGAAGGACCTGCTTCTCGACCGCATTGCTGCTCTGTGAAATTCCACTGCCCCCTCTCCCTTGGGATTCTGATTCTGTGGCAAAGTAATAAGCAATGCTCACTGAGAAAGACCCGCGCCTGGCCGGCCGCATCGCCTTCCATTATCCCAACTTCGTCAACTACACGCTCGCGCGCTTTTTCATCGTCGTAGCGCTCGAGATGCAATCCGTGGCCGTGGGATGGCAGGTCTACGAGATCACCAGGCGCCCACTCGATCTCGGATACGTCGGCCTCGCCCAATTCGCTCCCGGCTTTGTCCTGTTTCTCTTCGCCGGACACGCCGCCGATCTCTTCGACCGCCGCAAACTGCTGATGTGGTGCTATGTCGGTTATGGTCTCTGCTCGGCGTTGCTGCTAGCCATCAGTTGGCGCGCCCCGCAGTCGGTTCACCTGATCTATGCTGTTCTCGTGTTAGTGGGAGTCTCCCGCAGTTTCAGTTTTCCCGTAAGCCGCGCCATACTACCGCACCTGGTTCCCGAACAACATTTCTCGAACGCCGTCGCTTGGAACGCCAGCACTCTCCAAATCGCAAACATCGCCGGCCCCGCCATTGGAGGAATCGCCTATGCGCTCTTTCATGGCCCGAAAGCCGTCTACGCTATCGCCGTCGCCGTTTCCATCCTCTCTATCCTCCTCACCTTTCGCATTCATCCCCTTCCCACCTTGCCAGAAAGCGCATTGCCCGATGGAAGCCGCCCTGAAAAAGAGCCCATCAGCCTGCGCACCGTGC
>JBEKED010000138.1:0-10163 GCA_050014035.1 Terriglobales bacterium | reverse complement strand
GGGCCCATTGCCCGCTGGACGCATGTGCAAATCTCCGTCGTGCTGATGAGCGTTTTGGTTTGGATGATCTGGCGGGAGGGGCGTCGGTGGCGCTTTGGCAGCATGAGAGCGATGGTGGAGAGCCAGACATCACCGCCCGTGAGATCTGGGATAAATACGGCGAGTCAATTTCAATCGTTCTTTCTCTGACGTCTCGGCGGCAGCGGCATTTCGATGAAGTCATAACTTCCCGCTGTCGCTGCATCGATCTTGGCCGTTATCGCCACCCCGTGATCCCGCACGATGGGCCAGATATTGGAACCGAGCACGACCAAGGCGAGCTTCCGGCTCGTCAGGTTTTGCTGATGCCTGATGTTTTGATCGGACGTAACCATCACGTCAAACCCCGCCGCTTCGCCAGCCGTGAGAAGCTCGCCGTTTTCGAGTTGGGGATGCCATTGCATTTCAGCGAACGTGCGCACTTCGTGCCCGGACAGGAAGCGACGCACGCCCACAGGAACGTTCTTATCAAACAGGATGCGCAACGCGGTGGCTCTGTGCGTAAGTCAGAATCGCCTGGATGCGATCGGGCGGCAATTCAAACTGTTCGGCGATCTCGGAGACGCGCATGCCGTAGTCGAAGTTATCGACAATCGCGTTGGCCGGCATCCGTGTGCCGAGCAACACAGGAGCGCCGCCTTGCACTCCCGGCTTGATTTCGACTAACGGGCATCCTGACCAGTCGATCTTATCTTGTGGAGCCATGGCGACCTCCCGGCCATTATGATTCCATGGTTTCGCTCGAAATACCAGTGTTAGCACCGCCCCATTGCGCAACGGACGGGCGTCTGCCCATTCCGTTTCGGGCCCTCTCCTCTTTCAGATGATTCCCCATCCTTGGCGGAGCTGCGCAGCGATCGCGTTGCTTGGCATGGCATTCGCGTTTGGGATCGCTGTAGAAAACCCTCCATTGGACAACAGATCGCCGGGGCCCAGAACAGCGTGCCCCACGATGGTCCAATTGTTTTCTTGGAAGGCGGTTAGGTACGCGGCTGCATTAGGGCGTACGCCCACCCCGCTGTAACGAAGGGCGACGATGACATAATCAACACCCGCTGCATTGACCCCTTGAATGAAAGGTTCCGGCAAAAATCCCATCTCCTGAAGACCTCGTGGCTAAACATAAGTCGAGGCACTGCCGTGGGTATACGCGACATTCCAGTTCGGCGTGACCCTCCCTACGCCAGTAAGCGCACGAATAGTCGATGTTTTATGTGTGTGGGAGTCACCGATTACGGCGAGCACATTTGCCATCTCTTGCTCCTCCTTTTTCGGGTTGACCCAACTGAGGGCAGGTTTCCATCTTAACTCGAAAGTACAACTCCGGATTGTGGACCCCACCCGACAATCGGCGGCAGCAAGTGCCTCGAGTCTCGCGCCTTTCGAGAAGCGGCCTGTCGAAGGGCCGCCACCGTTCGACTCCGCTTTACTCGGCCAGATGCCGTATCCCTCGACTTTGTTTTACACGATCGTTTTCAGAGGCAGTCCTTGGTTCACGGCGAACAGCGCCAACTCCAGGCGGGTGGAAACTCCTAGTTTGTCGAAGATATTGCTGAGGTGGTGCTTCACCGTATCCTCGCTGATTTTGAAGTACTCGGCAATTTCGCGGTTGGCATAGCCGGCCACGACGGCGGATACGATTTCCAATTCGCGGGGCGTAAGGCCGAATTTTTTCTGCTTGGTTTCTTCATTGGTACTCTGCATCAGGTTGCGCAGGTACTGCACCAGGTTGGAGACGCTCTCGCGGCCTACCCAGAACTCCCCGGCCATCACGGCATGAATGGCCTTGAGCAAGAGTTGGGTGGCGGAATCTTTGAGGACCACGCCGCGGGCTCCCAACTGCAGCGCCTCCACCATCTGTTTCTTTTCTACCGCCGCCGTCAGCAGGATGATGCGGACCGCGCCCGCACCGCGGGTGTTCAGATCGCGCAAGGCATCAAGGCCGGTGTGGTGCGGCATGGCGAGATCGAGGAGCAGAATGTCGGGCTTGATCTGAGTGGCCAGTTTTACCGCCTCGAGGCCGTCGCAGGCCTCGCCCACCACTTCCATGTCGCCTTCGGATTCGAGCAGGCGACGCAGGCCGTCGCGGAAAATGGGATGATCGTCGGCAATCACGATGCGTATGGGATGCGTTCGTTTTTCCATCATAGGCTTATCCATCGTTGGCTTGTCCATCACTGGCTTATCAGTGATGGGCTTATCGGTGGTGGGCCGATCCGCGGTTGACCTATCCATGATCTGCCTATCCATGATTTGCCTTCCTCGCCGGAGGTATCCGGACTTCCAAGCGTGCGCCGTGCCCCGGAGTTGATTCTATCGCGAGTTCGCCCGCCAGCAGGCGCACTCTTTCCCGAATCACGGCCGGCCCCTTGCCGGACGACTCCAACTCCGCGTTGGAGAGTCTTCCGGAAAAAGAAAAGCCTTTGCCGTCGTCCTCGACCGTCAATTGCAAATTGCCGGCTCGCTGGGCCAGCCGTACCAGGACATGGTGCGCTCCACTATGCTTGCGCACGTTGACCAGGCTTTCCTGAACAATGCGGGCGAGTTCGCGGCAGCCCCTCTGGGCGAGATCGACGCGTTCCAGTTCGCTGACGAATTCGGCGGCGATTCCGGTCTCGCGCCGGAAGCGCTCGACCGTGTCGGAAAGGAAACCCAGGAGCCGGTCCGCATCCACTTCGAACGATTTCATGGCCTGCATCAGTTCGCGCAACTTCAGCACTTCTTCGCGCAGCAGTTTCTGGATTCGCCCCAGCTCCGCCTTGACTACGGGCGAGTGTTCTCCCGACTGTCGCCGCAAAACGTCGATCTGCATTTCGACGGCGATCAGCGATTGAATGGCGCCATCGTGAAGTTCGCGGGCGAAGCGCGCCCGCTCGACCGCTCCAGCCCGCTCGCGCAAGCGGCGCATCAGGTACACGTTGTAGATGGCGGGCGCCACCTGGTGGGCAAATTCCTGCAAGAAACGCAATTCCTCCTCCGGATCGCCCATGATGGCGGGATCGAAGAGGAAGACGCGGCCCGACCACTCGGCGCCGAACAGCAAGCCCACGGAAAGCACGACGTCAAACTTCTCGACGGCCGCCAGGGCAGCGAGAAATTCCGCGTTCCCGTCGCGCAGCCGGCCGCCGTCGCGATCGAGCAACACGGCCTGAAAACCAGTGGCGCGCCGCGCGGCGTAAATGGCATCGGCAGGCGAGTCGAAGAGATACACTTTCTCGCGTTCGGGCAGAGCCTCGCGCCAGCGCAGGGTTTCAGGACTCTCGGAGCCGCGAGTCATCTCCGCCAGAAATACGCGGTAACTGTGCACTTCCTGCGAGGCACTGAGCACGCGGCGTGTGCCGTAGATGCTCATCACCTCGCCGAGAATCTGCTGCATGGTTCCGGTGAGTCCGGCCTCGACCCGCGTGGAACTGAGAATGCGAGTGATCACGGCGCGCTCGGCCCGCACTTTTTTCTGGTTTTCCGACATGTAGCCGAGCAAAAATCCGAGCACTATCAGGTACACGGAGAACATGACCAACTGCTGGGAATCGAGCTCGTGCGGGCTCACGCCCAGTTGCAGGAAGTGGGTCCACTGCAATTCCGCTCGCACCAGGAACGCCTCGATCCAAAGCAGGACGACGGCAGAGACGGCGGTGGCCACGGTTTCCCAAAGTCCCCAGCGGTAGGCGGCGGCGGCCAGCACAAACACGAAGAAGAGCACGAAGGGGCCGCGCTGCGCGGTCGCAAACAGATAGATCAGCACTGGCCAGACGATGTCGGCGGCGTGCACCACCAGACGGAAAGCCCTGGTGGACTGCGGCCGGAAGCGCAGGAGCAACATCACCACGACGGCGTGCACGAAGTACACCGTGAGCAACCAGAACAGCCAGCGCGAATGCGCAAAGCCGCGCACCGGTTGCATCCAGAGGGTCACTTCGGCGGCAATCGCCAGTGCCACCCGCGCCGTCGCCAGCCAACGCTCGGTGCGCCGGATTTCGCCCACACTGAGCGGCGCTCGGAAGCGCCAGAGATCACGGTATTGAGGGAACATTCCGGACAATAGGCTCTCGCTCGTTCAGCGATCAAGTTACACGATCAGCTTACGCGATCATGATGGAGCGGTATGGTTAAGCAATACATTGTAAATGGAAGCGCCCACTTTAAAGGCAATCGTCAACAAACTAATAGTGGCTCAATTTGACGATGCGCCCCCAGAAAAAGCCCCACCACCAAGGTCACGAAGGCACACGAAGGAAAAGCCACACACAAGAGCTTTGTGCAACTTCGTGACCTTGGTGGTTTTAGGTTTGTTCGAAATGAGGCAATCGTGAACAAACTCCATGAGGTGGCTGGTAAAAGCGAGGCTCGACCCGTGTCTTTTGTCGGCGGGTAGGAGACGTGGCAAGCCGCGTCTTTTGGTAGTGGGAATCCTCCGGCCAGCGGTTACCTTGGTAATCCTTCTCCTACCTCGCATCAACCTCTAGAATGAATGCGGAGTAGTTTGCCTTGGCCGCACGCACCAAACTCTGGGTCTCTTTGCTGATTGCGCTGGTGGTCGCCCAGATTGCGATGTCTCTGCTCATGCACAGGGGAGCGGCGCTCACCATTGCCAGCGACCTGGTGCAGGGCAGTCTACTGCTGGTTGCCACCACGGCGTTCCTGCCCAATCTCTCTCGCGCGCGCTGCCCCACGTTGCATATCCGGCTCTTCTGGATCCTGATGAGCGCGGGCATGCTCTTCTGGCTGATTTATCAGTGCATGTGGAGTTACTTTGAAGTGTTCCGGCGGGTGGATGTGCCCGATCCGTTTCTGGGCGATATCGTTCTGTTCCTGCATCTGGTACCGATGATCGCCGCGCTCGCCGTGCTTCCCCATCTGCGGGAAGATGAGCGCGATGAACGGATCCGCATGCTCGACTTTACTCTGCTGCTGACGTGGTGGGTTTTCGTTTATGTGTACACCGTGATCCCGTGGCAAACGGTGCAAGTGGATGAGGCAACTTACAGCGCCAATTTCAACCTGGCGTATCTGACCGAGAAACTGGTTCTGCTGGGCTCGCTTGCCGTGCTCGCCTACACGGCGGAGGGCGGATGGCGGCAGCTTTACGGACAGTTGCTGGGGGCGAGCGCACTCTACGCTTCCAGTTCGTATGTTGCCAATTGGGCTATCGGTCACAAGCTTTACTACAGCGGCAGCCTGTATGACATTCCGCTGACCGTTTCCATCGCGTGGATGGCCGCGACTCCCTTACTGGCGCTTCGCCTGCACTTGTCGGACTCGAAACCATCCCGGCCCATGCTGGGCATCTGGATCACGCGGCTGAGTATGGTGGCTCTGTTCAGCCTGCTCTGGGCCGCCATGCGCGCGGACCTGGATACAGACGTGCCATCCGCGGTGAGAGCCTTTCGCATTACCGTAAGTCTTTTGGCCATGGTTGTGATGGGAGTTGTGGTGTTCTGGCGCCAACGGCTGCTGCGCGACGAACTGTCGCTGTTGCTTGAAAGGTCGCGCGGTTCGTTCGATGACCTCAAAGGCCTGCAGGAAAAACTCATTCAGTCGGAGAAACTGGCGTCGCTCGGCCAGTTGGTGGGCGGAGCCGCGCACGAAATCAACAACCCGCTCACCGCCATGCTGGGATACTCCGACCTGCTGAGCGCCTCCACGTTGCCTGGCCAAGAACAAGTGCAAGCCGCACAAATCGGCGAACAGGTGAGACGCACCACTGCGCTGGTGGCGAGCCTGCTGACGTTTGCCCGGCAGGCTCCGGCGCAGCTGGCCGCAGTCGACATCAACTCCGTGATGCAAACCACGGTGCGTTTGCTGGCTCCGCAACTGGAAGCGGAGGCCGGTTCGATTCGCCTCGAACTCTCGCCTTCACTGCCGCTCGTGCTCGCCGACTCCAACCAGATTCTCCATGTGTGCATTCACCTTGCCGGGCAGATCCGGGCCTGCCTCAACCGCGAAAACCACCCCACACTCTTCGTGGGCACGCACAGCAAGAGCAGCGAACTGGTTCAGATTGACTTTTCCTCTTGCGAACCCGGTTCGTTGCCACTTTCGCTGTTTTCGCCGCTCCACTCCGAAGGCGCGAACAAGCCGGCTACGCTTTCACTGAGCGCGTGCTGCCGCATCGTGGAAGAGCACGGCGGCCGGCTTCTGCAATCAGCGACGCCGGGTCGCACCGCTTACCGGATGGAACTGCGAGTCGCGACTAGTGCCGGCATGCGTGCGACGTTTGTCGGAGCCAGCCGAACGGCGGCTCGCAGCGGCTCGTAGCATCGAGGTTTCAGAGTTTCAAGGTCCGCCTTCAACGACATACATCTTTTCTTTGAAACCCTTGACTTTCCGTCTCGCACATTATAGTAAATATTGTATAATGAGATCACCCGGAACGAATATCTATGCGTGCACGAAACTACGGTCGGCGCATGCCGGCAGAGATTCACTGGGAGGGAGATGCGAAGGAAGTTTTGAGCGGATTCCCAAGAGACGTGAAACTGAGCCTAGGCTACTCTTTACGCAGACTACAGAACGGTGAGTTTCCCGCGTGCGAAACGCGATCGATGCCATCGATTGGAAAAGGCGTCTGGGAGCTTAAGGAATCGGATGAACGGGCTTGGTACCGGATCATTTATTTAACGAAGATAGGCAGCGTAATTCACGTACTGCACTGCTTCGAAAAGGAAAGCCGAAAGACGGACCCGCGAGATGTCGCGACCGCGCGGGCCAGAATGAAACAAGTTCTGAGCCGGGTTCAACAGGAGAAAAACGAATGAAGCCAGGGAATAAACCCAGCCATGTCACCCGGGGGGATGTCTTCGACGACCTCGGCTTGTCGCGTTCCGAGGCGTCCGCCCTAAAGATCAAAGCGACACTGCTCGACGCTATTCTCGGGGAAATCGAGAAGCAGGGTTACACGCAGAACCAACTGGTTGAGATTCTCGACGAATATCAACCCTCGATAAGCAATTTGACACGAGGCAAGATCGCAAAAGTGAGTGTGGAGAAGCTGCTGACCTATTCCGATCGGCTGAAAATGAAGACCATGCTCACGGTGCGCCCTGGCTCCGCGCACCGAAAAGCGCGGATTCATTCCGGCTTGCCTGGCCGTTCTAGTACGCAAGGTCGCTCCGGCTCTCGCAGTTCTCGTCGGAAGGCTGCGGTGAGCGGTTAGGTTCACGCTTGAAAATTGGACCTCAACGACACACCCGCTAGAAATCTTCAGCCTTCCACTGTCCGCTTCAATTGTCCACAGGCGGCAAAAATGTCGCGGCCTCGGGGACGCCGCACGAATGCGGGAAGTCCCGCCGCCACCAATATTTCCCTGAACGCGGCCACCCGCTCCTGTTCTGGTGTCCCGTAGGGCAGCTCTGTCCCGGGGTTCATGGCGATCAGATTGATTCTGGCACGCACACCTCGCACTAACTCCACTACCTCACGCGCATGTTCGGGAGCGTCGTTTACTCCCGCCAACAGAACGTACTCAAATGTCACCTTCTCGCGCGTCCGCAGGGGAAATTCCCGCGCCGCTTTCATCAACTCTTGCAGGTTCCACTTGCGGTTCAGCGGCATCACTTCGCTGCGCAACGCGTCATTCGGCGCGTTCAGCGAAATGGCCAGCTTCGGACGCACCGGCTCCAGTCCAAAATCGCGAATCCGCGGCACGATCCCCGCCGTCGACACGGTCATGCGCGACTCGGGAATCCCCACGCCCTCCACTAGCAGGCGCACCGACTTCATGAAGTTGTCGTAGTTCAAGAAGGGCTCGCCCATGCCCATGAACACCAGGTTGACGCGCTGCAGAGGAGGGTCGACTCCCTGGTCTCGGAGCACGGACGCGATCTGCCCGACAATTTCTCCGGCGTCCAGATTGCGCTTGACCCCGAGCAGCGCGGTGAAACAGAACTTGCAATTCACCGCGCACCCCACCTGACTCGATACACAAATGGTGGCCCGGCGAAAATTGTCATGTGGTGACGGAGCTCCGCTCCGTCCAGCGGGGCGAAGCCCCGCCACCACACTTGCCACCACACTTTCCGCATCTATGCCGGCTTCAATCTCGTCACCGGCTTCGCTTCCATCTCCTCGTTCCCCGCCATCGCCTTCCGGCATCCAGACCGTTTCAACGGTTTCGCCGTCGGAGAGTTCCATCAGATACCGTACGGTGCCGTCGGTCGAAACGAACTTGCGCGCAATCTTCGGAAGCCCCACGTCCCAGCCCTCGTCCGCCAGATGAGCGCGATACTCGAGCGGCAGCGTCGAGACCTGATCCAGCCGCTCAATCCTTTGCCGGTATACGGCGTCGAATAGTTGACGGCCACGATAGGCGGGCTGCTCCGACGCCAGCGCAAGATCGGTGAGTTCCTGCAGATTAAGTCCTAACAGCGAATTGGCGATCTGAGTTTTCATGTGGAGACGCGGGCGAGCCTCAGGGCAGGCTCACGTCGGCCTTTGAATATAATTCTGAGTGTAACGCCGTAATATAGTCTGATTTCACCCGAGAGATCCTCTATGATCCGACCTGTGATCCGACGATACGCTTCCGCCCTTGGCTTGCTGGTGGTGGTTTTCTTAACAGCATTCCCAGCCGAGGCGGCTGGCCCGCAAGCCCTCGCCTTGGTTGGCGCCACTGTTTACTCTTCACCCACAGCCGCTCCTTTGAGGGACGCGGTCGTTCTCACCTCCGGCGGTATCATCGCGGTAGTCGGCAAGCGCTCCGAAGTCAAAATTCCGAAAGGTACGCGCGTCATCGATTGCGCCGGAAAAACCATTGTTGCAGGCTTTTGGAATAGCCACATCCACCTTACCGAATCCGCCTGGAACAACGCGGCCAGCGCGCCCGCTGCCGCTCTCCGAAACCACATGCGGGAAATGCTCACGAGCTGGGGCTTCACCACGGTCTGGGATCTGGGCTCCGATCCGCGCAACTCTCTGGCGCTCCGGAGCCGCGTCGAATCGGGCGAAGTTCCGGGCCCGCAGATTCTTCTTGCCGGCAACATTTTCCCGAAAAATGGCCATCCCGTCTATCTACCCGCCGAACTGCAACTCCCCGAGGCTGCCACACCTGAAGAAGCCGCGCAAATGGCTCGCGACGACCTGAAAATGGGCCTGGACGGTATGAAGCTTTTTACCGGCGCCTACATGGGCGACAAGCCGGTCGTGAACATGGACACCGCTATCGTGAAAGCTGCGGTCGATGTTGCCCACGCTCAAGGCAAGCCAGTTTTCGCTCATCCGCAAAATAAAGTCGGGGTGGACAATGCGCTCGCCGGCCGTGTCGACATTCTCGCCCATACCGTTCCTAGCGAACCGAACTACACGGCCGAGGAACTCGCCCTTTTCAAATCCCAACACACCGCTCTGATCCCAACCCTCACTCTTTGGACAACCGTGGTCCACGACCCCGACGTCGCCGCCCACTTGGTGCAACATGGTGTGGACCAACTCAAGACTTTTTCAGAGAATGGAGGCACCGTTCTCTTCGGCACCGACACGGGTTTCACCGACAAGTACGACACTTCGCTTGAATACGAATTGATGCATCGCGCGCTGTCGGTGAGCGAAGTTCTCGCTTCTCTCACAACCAATCCTGCCGGGTATTTCAAGGCCGACAAAAAAGGGCGCGTGGAAAAGGGATTGGATGCCGATCTCGTTGTGCTTGATTCCGACCCTGCCGACGACGTCCGCAACCTGGCCAAGGTTGCATATACCATTCGGGGCGGGCAAATCATCTATCAGAAATTGCACTTCGCCATCGAGATCACAAATTAGACCGACATCGTCGTCAGCCTGCTACCTCAACCTGCCACATCTTTCTCGCCGGGAGCGTATCGCCGCAAAAGCGTAATGGAAAATACCAGGATAAGGATGAGCAGACCCAACAATCCGAGTTCGATCATGCTGGCTCGGAAGATGCTCGCACCCTCGGTCGACCAGGTTCCACCTTTGGTGAGGGTAGCCGCTTCCAGGGTAATCACCAGCACGCGCCGAATCGAAGCAATCAGGCCGACCACCAGAAATGGTTCGGTCACCAGAAAATGCGAGTGAATGGAGATGCGTACGGTGTGCAAGATCTCCACCAGCATGAGCACCACCAGGAGTTGGTCCAACACGAGCAGGGTCTCGGCGGCGATCGTCCAGTG
>JBEKED010000137.1:0-10183 GCA_050014035.1 Terriglobales bacterium | reverse complement strand
AACCTCCACCGACAACACTGCGGTAGGTTACACCGCCCTTCAGAACGCCGTCGGATCGTCCGGCAACATTGGTTACAATACGGCGATAGGATCCCAAGCCCTGGCCGGTGATACCACGGGCTTTGCGAACACCGCCAGCGGTTACCAGGCGCTCTCCGCCAATACTACCGGCACGGGAAACACAGCCAGCGGCTATCTTGCGCTCGTTGAGAACACCACCGGCAGCGGCAACACTGCTATCGGTGACATTACGCTGCAGACAAACACCACGGGCCTGGCAAACACCGCCCTCGGCTCGAACGCAGGCAGCACGGCGGACTTCTCATTCATCACCGGCTCGAACAACACTTTCCTGGGCTATAACACTGGCCCCAGCACCGGCTCGCTGACCAATGCCACGGCCATCGGCGCTTTGACCCAGGTATGGCAAAGCAACACGCTCGTGCTCGGCGCCACCAACGGCGTGAACGGCGCCACCTCCGATACCAGGGTAGGCATCGCCGACAACACACCGACGAATCTCCTCACTCTCGGCCAGGGACACGGTAAGGCTCTCGCCGACGGCTGGAGCACCTACAGCTCGCGTCGCTGGAAGACCAACATCCAGACGCTGCCCGACGCGCTGGCGAAAGTCGAGAAGCTGCGCGGCGTGAGCTACGACCTGAAAGAAAACGGTCAACACGAAATTGGCGTGATTGCCGAGGAAGTGGGCGCCGTGCTGCCGGAAGTGGTGACGTTCGAAAACAACGGAAAGGATGCGCGCAGCGTGGACTACAGCCGCCTGACTGCGCTGCTGATTGAAGCTGTAAAAGCACAGCAGAAACAGATCGCGGCTCTGCGGGGGCAATTGAAGCAACGCGCCGCCAAGGACGCGGCTCTGGAAACGCGGCTGGCGAAGCTGGAGAAAGGAAGCGAGAAAGCCAAAACGCGGTTGGCCTCAGCCCAAATCGTTCCAGCATCCCCGCGGCCTTAAGCCAAGCTGCGGCGCATCACGGGAGCGCGTGGCCTTACGTCGCCCAGGGCTTAGTTGCTCGACTAAGTTCGGTCAGATTAATAGCCCTAAAGGAGAGATCGATTATGCATACCAATCGTAACGTGAATATGGAGAGACGCCAAGGGCGCGTCCTCATCGCAACCATAGTTGTTTCAATCGTGCTGCTGGCGGCTCAAGCGGCGCGGGCCAAGGAGGTCGTGATCGCCAACCTAACCGGTGGCAACCCCGAATCCGTCCTTATCGCAGACAGCAATGGCGTGCTTTATGGCACGTTCGCAGGCGGCGGCTTCGAGACTGGGATTGGCTCTGTTTTCTCGCTGACCCCGCCCGCCCCGGGGCAGTCAAACTGGACTGAAACAATTCTTTACCATTTTCTGGGCGGTAACGACGGCAACTCTCCGTTAGCTGGGCTGACATCTGATGGAAGCGGGGGCTTCTTTGGTACGACCGTCTATGGCGGGGGCGGCCCGTGTGAAAACCCCAGCGCCCCACCAGGATGCGGAACCGTTTTCCACCTGTCGCCGCCTGGCCAGGGACAGACCAATTGGACCGAGACCGTACTGTACAGGTTCCAAGGCCCTGACGGAGCGCTTCCCTTCGGCCGAATAACGCTCGATAGCGCCACGGGTGTGCTGTACAGCACGTGCTACCTGGGCGGCGCATCGAACGCTGGCACGGTTTTTGCGCTGACGCCTCCATCGCAAGGACAGACGGACTGGACTGAAAGCGTGCTCTATTCCTTCACTGGCGCAGCCGATGGCGGCTACCCGTTTGGTTACCTCCTCGCGGACTCTACTGGCGCACTCTACGCCACGACCAACGCGGGTGGCTTTACTGGAAACGGCACCGTGTTCAAACTCACGCCCCCGTCCCAGGGGCAGACAAACTGGACCGAGAGCGTCCTTTACAGCTTCCTGGGGTGGGCCTATGGGGATGGAGGATCCCCTTCAGCCGGACTCATCTTCGACGCCTCCGGGAACATCTATGGCAGCACCGCCGCCGGCGGCCTCCGTGACTATGGCACCATCTTCGAACTTTCTCCGCCGTCCGGTGGAGGAACAGATTGGACGGAAACGGTTCTTTATGTTTTCGGCGGCGGGAAAGATGGCGCGCTCCCCGCAGCCGACCTCGTCATGGACGCGAAGGGGGCCATTTACAGCACGACTGCAGCGGGCGGATCTTCAAACAACGGCACGGTTTTCAAACTTACGCCTCCGGGCAGTGGAGAGACCGCCTGGACAGAGAAGCGCCTGACAACCTTCAACGGCTCGGATGGCAGCTATTCCGACAGTGGATTGCTTCCGCTCAAGGTGGGGAAAGCGGTGGTGCTGTTCGGAGGCACTTTGTTTGGTGGTGGCGACGGCGTGGGCGTGATTTATGAAATCACCGGCAGCGGCTTTGCAGAATGAACAGGATCGCAAGACCCATCTCTCTCAATTAAGTGGCCGTGCACTCGACGAAGATGCGGGTGCAGGCCGTTCGCCCAGCAGGTTTCCCCTCGGATAAAGGACGTAACAGTTACAAATGCGCATCTGTGGAGGTCAGTTATGAACAAGGAACACCTGCCGAAATATGAACAATCGGCATTACCGTCATCAACCACTAGCTCCGGCGCCGCTGCAGCATGTCCGCCGTTCCGTCTCCTGCTTGCGGCCGCGGCGTTCGTGGTTTTCCTGGTTGCAGCTACGAACGCGGCTTCCGCCCAGCAGATCCCTTTGACGCTGATCGACAGCTGGACGGGCGCACCGTTTGGCACGAACCCTGCATCGGTCGAACTTGACGACGGCGTCGTCCGTTTCCGCGGCGCGATCGCGGGCGGTATCAACGATTTCGCTTTCGACATGCCGGCGCGCCTTTACCCGTCAGACGGCGTTCCCTACATGCCTCTCGATCTATGCGATGCCACCTACGGTGTGCTGAGCGCGATCAACGTAGGCGTTATCGTCTCGGAAAACAACGACTTCAACGACGAGCAGTGCTTCTCCTCGCTCGATGGGGTCTCCATGTTGTTGCACAAGGGCTCACAGCCGTTGACGCTCATCAATGGCTGGATGACCTCGCAGCTCGGGGTTATTAGCCCGTCCGCCAGACTGATCGGCGCGATTGTGCACTTAAGGGGAAGCATACAGGGGGGAACCACTGCGAATCCGTTTGTAATGCCTGCGTCACTCCGTCCGGCAGCGACCGTCTTCATTCCTGTGGTGCTGGGGTGCAACATCCCCGCCAATGGCCGCCTGCAGATCAATCCCGATGGCACGGTGACCATTGAAGCGGAAAGCGGCACGCTGGAGGACGCCACATGCTTTACCTCCCTCGACGGCGCCTGGTACGCGAAAAACGCGTCCGGATTCACGCCGCTGCAGCTGATCAATGGCTGGACGAACGCGCCTTACAGCACGAGCAACGCGGAAGTCAAGATGATTAACGGTGTCGTGACGTTTAAGGGAGCGATCGCCTTGGGGACGACGGCGGAGCCGTTTGTTCTGCCGCAGGCGTTCTGGCCGAAAGCCAATGTCTATCTGCACACAGACCTTTGCATGACGACCAATGGCCGCCTGTTTATTCAGCCCAACGGCACTGTGACCATTCAGGAAGAAAACGACGACTTCGCCAACGCACAGTGCTTCACTTCGCTCGATGGTGTTTCGTTTGTGCAATAGGCAACCGCAGGCTTGCAACGAAAAGGAGGAAATTTATGACGTGGCAACGGTTCAACTCTTTCATAATTTCGTGCGTGCTTCTCAGCCTGATGCTGAGTTCATCGGGCCAGGCACAGAGCAACTTCAACCTCCGGCGACCGGGCGGGTTGCCGACGCAGCCGGCGACGGCAAAGCAAAATGCCAGCCTGACCCAGCCCGAAACTTCCTACACCTACACACTGTTTGATTTTCCCGGTACGCTTTCCACTTTCAGCGCGGGTACGGAAGTCAGCGGGAAGGTGTCGAAGCTGGCAGTCGTCGGCTGTTACGAAGGGACAGCCGGTGAGCAGCCGGCGAGCAACTTTCTGATGCGCTATACGGTGGGAAAAACCAAGACGACCGAATCCTATGAGAGCATCGCCGTTCCCGGCGCAGAGCAAGGAGCCTTCCAATGCGCGACCAGTGTGAACAAAAGTGGAACTATCGTAGGCCTGTATACAGACGCCAGCGGGAATTATGAGGGCTGGGAATTGATCGGAACCACGTTCAGCTCGATCAATGTCCCGTTTCAGGGTGCCGTCTCAACCTGGCCTAGCAATATCAACGATTCCGGCGAGATCGCCGGAGACTGGTTTAACGGCGACAGTTACGCACAAGGGTTCACACTGGTCAACGGTACCTATACCTCCATCAACTACCCCGGCGCCGTGTACACGGATGTTTGGGCCGTGAATAACAAGGGTGACTTAGCGGGGGATTACTTCGATTCTCCAAGCGGAGTCAACCATGGAATGACCGACATCGGAGGCGTCTTCACCACCCTCGATCCTCCGGGTTCTATCTATACATTCATACAGGGACTGGATGACCACGACAACGCCGTGGGATGGTTCTGCACGACCACGGAATGCGAACACGCTGGCGGCGGCGGTGAGCAGGGGTTCCTATACAGCGGTGGGAACTTCACCATCTTCAATTTCCCCGGAGCGGTTTCAACTTATCTGCTGGGAATCAGCAACGCAGGCGTTCTTGTAGGTTATTACCAAGATGTCGCGGGGAATTTCCACGGGTTTCTGGCGACGCCGTAGGTAAACCGCTGAAGGTTTTACATTTAAGCGCGCGCGGCAAACCAGCCGCGCGCTATTCTCCCCAAGACAGACCGAGCGCTCGGCCGAGTAGGTCATTTTGGCAGGACGGTGGTAGAATCCTTCTGCCTCGGTCGTGGTGTCTTATGCGCCGCTCCTGCATTGCATCCGCTCTTCTCCTTGTCAGTTCACTAGGTCTTTGTCTCAGCGCGGCCGCGCAACAAGACCAGGCAAGACTGCTCGATGGAGACCGCGCCAGGATTATTCAGGCAGAGAAGGACCACGGACCGAAAAGTAAGGAACTCGCGGATGCGCTCACGACCTTCGTCATTGACGCGATAGATTCCGATATCAGACCCATAACTCCTGAATTCCTACAGGCAGCGGAACGCTCTATCGAAGTCAATGCTGCCGCCTACGGAGAAGGCAGCGGAAAACATGTCGACGCAGTGGAATTAGCCAGTTCCATATCTGCCGATCGCCCAGAAGGGGCTGATCTCGCCCGGCAGGCGGTCGAACTGGCTCGCCATCTTAGCCCGCCTGATCCCCATGTTCTCTCCCGAGCTGTGGTTTGGCTCGGCACTCTCTGCGGGCGCATCGGCGACTATCCTTGCGCGCTGAAGGCCTATCAAGAAGGAGAAATTGCTGAGCGGGGATCGGACAAACCGGAACCAGAGCAATTGGGAAAAATTCTAAATAACCGGGCCAAGCTCTATACCAAGCTCGGCCGTAATGAAGAGGCGCTGGCGGATCTCCGACAGGCCTATCCACTGGTAGAAAAGGAAGTGGGAGTCGAAACCATAGCTTTTGGCCAGGTAAACAAGAACCTGGGCAACGCGCTGATTGCGGTGGGAAAACCGGACGAAGCTTTGCCTTACTTGGAGCAGGCCCTCCGTATTTTTTCCAAAAAGTTTGGTCCAACCAAAATTCACGCCGCGCAGGCGCGCGCCGCGCTGGGCCGAGCCTACTCGGTCATGGGCAAGTTCGACCAGGCTCTGCCGCTATTGCAGGAAGCGGTTGGCCAGTACCGCGCTGCTTATTCTCCCGTTCACTATGAAGTCGCTTCGGTCCTGCGCATGCAGGCGCAGGCTTTGGCTGCCGCCGGGAAATTGGACCAGGCGCTCCAAGTCTCACTGGAATCGGAACGGGTGAGCCGTGAGTATTTTCTGATCACTGCTGCGTCGCTCCCGGAACGGCAGGCACTCGATTACGCCAAATCGCGCGAGCATGGCCTGGATGTAGCGCTCAGCATTCTGGCGGCCACGCCGGAACTGGCAGGCGAGACCACGTATGAAGAAGTGGTGCGCTCTCGTGCCCTGGTGGCCGATGGTATGGCCTGGCGAAATCAGGAGATAGTGCAATCGCAGAACGGCGAAGCCAAGGCGCTGGCCGCCTCTCTTGCGGAGAAGCGCGTGGATCTTGCCAAACTCGCCACCGCGACAAATCCAAACGGGCCCGATTTTGCAGACCGGCTCACGACGGCGCGCGAACAGGCCGAGGAAATCGAACGCAAACTAGCGGCCTATGTCCCAGCCTTTCAGCGGGAACAACAAGAGCGGGCCATTGGCCTTAAGGATTTGATTGCCGTGTTGCCCGCAGGAGGGGCGTTGGTCTCGTATGTGCGCTATCGCCAATACGAAGTCCAGCGGGTGGATCCCAAACAGGAATTCATCGAGAGTTATGCCGCGTTTGTGCTGAAGCCAGGGCAGGCGCCGCGCTTTGTGGCTCTGGGGCCCGCCAAACCCATCGACGATCTCGTGGCTTCGCTGCGTGCCTTGATCGATCAGGAATCGGACGCGCCGGGAATTTCGCCGACTACATCATTGCGGCAATACGAGAAGGTGGGGGCCAAATTGCGCCGCGCCATCTGGGATCCGGTATTCAGTTCTGCGGACAAGAGTACGAACACGAAGATGTATCTCCTGGTGCCGGATGGAATGCTTCACTTCGTGAATGTGGCGGCACTCCCGGCACAAGCCGGTGGCTACCTCATCGAACACGTCGCACCCATCCATCGGCTAACTGCCGAGCGCGATCTGCTGGCCGGCGCGCCACCTGCATCGTCGGGACTTCTGGCGGTCGGCGCGGCTGATTTCGGCTTTGGCAGTTCGGCAAAGCCGGCGCGTCGCGGCTTGAGGCTCTCCTGTTCCGATATCACGAAGGTCGAATTTCCGGCTCTTCCGGGTACTGCAGGGGAAATCCATGATGTTGCTGACGTTTATCGCAAATCAAACGCGGGTGCGCCGGTCTTCGAGTTGACGGGCAACAATGCGAATAAGCAGGAATTCTTGAGTAAGGCGGAATCGCAGAGCGTTCTGCATCTGGCTACCCACGCGTATTTCGTTCCGGCCGCCTGCTCAGCGGAAGACGCGGCGTCAGGAAAGAAAGTGGAGTCAGCCGGCTTGCCCAGTGAAAATCCTCTGCTGCGAACCGGTCTTGTTTTTTCCGGATCAGCAACAGAACGTTTACTGACTGGTCAAGAAATTTCCGGGCTTTCACTTTCCGGTTCCCGCTGGGCTGTACTCTCGGCCTGTGATTCTGGCATTGGAGACGTGCAGGACGGTGAAGGAGTTCTCGGGCTGCAACGCGCTTTTCGCGTGGCCGGAGTGCGCACTGTGATCATCAGTTTGTGGCCGGTGGACGACGAAAGCACGCGCCGGTTTATGGACAGCCTCTATCAAGAGCGTTTCGGCATGAACAATTCGACGGCAAGTGCGATCCAAAAGGCCACACTGCATTCGCTTCGACAACTGCGTGCGAAAAAGCGATCCACCCACCCCTTTTATTGGGCAGGATTCGTGGCCGCCGGCGATTGGAGATAGAGTTCTGGCAACAAAGACTCGTTTCCAGACATCACGCGCCTTACAAATGGCTAAGTCATCTGATCGACCACGCGTCTTTCCGTCTCGGGGCGGGGCTGCGCCGCTTGCATCGTTCCAGGTTGGGGTTTTGCCGATTTATCCGTGGAACGATTGACGGGTTCGCCGGGGGCTCTGTCCTTGCAGCAGGGGGGCATCATTGATATCGCTTCCGTTACCGGATTCGCAGGACGATATCTGCGCATCACTAACAGGCGGATATCTACCATGTCCTCAAGGGGCAGCGTGTGCTTCTGCTGGGCGGATAGCGGAAACGCCGCTCCGGAGAATGGGTTGAAGGGGCGCAGAACGAGCAACACTGGTCAGGTGTCATGACCCGGAGACAGGCGAATGGCCAGCGATTCTCAGGCCGAAGGAAATGCGAATCAGTGGCGCATTTCCCACACCAGAAATGGTTAGCAGAGACTGCCTGCGTACCGTGCAGTCAGAGTTCGAACTATTATCCGCTCATTCCGGACAAAAAACCGAACTTCTCGCTAATACGCTCAACTTCCTCGAAGCCCGTTTCTGGCCAATCAACAAACCTTGGTAGCCACAAATCCGTTCGCCGGGACTTATCCGGCGGTTTAGGAACATTTCGATTGATCTCAATCTAGTGTGCGGTTCGTTCCGCAGCAGATGCTCATCAATTGTTTTTCGGAAGGACCAGGCCGCTGCACGCGTGTTTCATGGGGTACTAAGGAACTTCGGCAGGTTTTCTGCTGCGCGGCCCAGGGAGCGAGCAAGGCTTAGTTTGGCGACGTTGTGGGAGAATACGCTGTTGATATAGTCAAGCTCCGCGCCGGCCAGCGCTTCCTGGGATTGAACCAGTTCAACACTGTCGGCCACGCCAGCCTCCACTCGCTGTCGCGTGAGGTCGAGAGTCTCCTTAGCGACTAGCGCATTCCTCTGCGCCACCTCCACCTCGCTCGTTGCCGCCTCTAAGTCGAGATAGACTTTTCGAATGTCGCCCTCTACTTGCAACTTGAAATCTTCGAGTTCGGCGCGTCTTTGCGTTAAGGTGGCATCGGCCTGCTCGATATCGCCACCCGTCCGGCCGCCCTGCCAGATGGGGAAGCTGAGCGTTCCCGTAACCGAGAACGTACCGTGAGAGTGGTCCGGAGTGGTCCCGATCACTCCATAATCGGCCTTCACCCCAAGAGAGGGCAGTAGTTCAGCCCGTGCGCCGGATCGCGCGAGTTCGGCGGCCCGGACTTGAGCCGCGGCTGCCTTTAGATCCGGGCGTTGCTCGAAAGCCTGTCTGAACGCCTCCTCCATGGTAATCGGCGGTGCCGTCGAGAAAGGGACGTCATCCGAGAGGTCGTACTGGTCGTTGGGCGGCAACCCGGTCATCCGCGCCAGGTTGATCTTCTGCTTCGCGAGATCATTCTGCAGTGAAGTTACTCGCTGCTGTTGAGTGAGAGCTTGCACTTGGCTTCGATCGACATCCACTTGAGCCATTACGCCCACAGCTCTTTGCTGTGCTGCCTGTTGATAGAGAGCGTTAGCTGTGTCGAGTTGAGCAAGAGCTGATTGCACTCTGGCTTTGTCGGCAATGACCAAAAGATAAGCTCCACCAACGGCTAATACCACGAGATCGCGAGAATCTTGAGCCGAAAGTTGGTTTGCACGGAAGCTTTCATCGGCCGATTTGTAGTTTTTCCACGCTGTGAGATCCACTACGGTTTGCGTGAGACGGGCCCGCAAATCAATGTAGTTGTAGGGCCCCAAAACCGATGGCAAATTGAATCCCGGTATCTTCAGCTTCAAGCCCTCGGCCGCCAGGCTGGTCTGCTGGACGGTTTCGGCCAGGTCGCCGGTGAGGTTCGGGAGTAGTACGCTGCGTGCCACACGCGTTTGCCCATGCGCCTGACGCACGGCTTGGGCGAGTCCAACTGCTCCCAGATTGTACTCAAGGCCGCGGCGGATGGCGTCTCGCAAAGACAGTTTGCCGGAGAACGGCGCGTTGGAAATACCGGATATACTT
Source organism: Terriglobales bacterium (assembly GCA_050014035.1). Classification (GTDB taxonomy): domain Bacteria; phylum Acidobacteriota; class Terriglobia; order Terriglobales; family Acidobacteriaceae; genus Acidiflorens. Next base: position 620 of record JBEKED010000137.1, on the reverse strand, counting down.
CCCGAGTAAGCCCCTTGAACTTGAACCGTGGGATTGAGAGTGTTGACGGTGCTCGCTACCCCCGGAGTGGTTGACTGCGTGGCCGTCACTGAGCCGCTCTGACTGCTTCGGCCCGACAGCGGCAACTGCGTTGCTTGCGTGCCCTGGGATTGGGACGGCGCTGTCTGGGCATAGGCTTTCCCGCCTGCAATGCAAATGCTCAGCAGGGTCAATGTGGCAATCGTCTTCAGGCGACTCGGCAGCGTATTCAGTTTCGTCTTCGTCATAGACAACTGACCATGGACAATTGACCGTGCATTTCTTTCCTAACTGAGTTGCTTGCCAAATCGCCAGACACTGAGCGAAACCAGGACGATGGTAAAAATCAACAAGGCCAGAAAATTGGGCCACAGCGCGACGATCCCACTTCCTTTGAGCATGCCGCTGCGGGCGATGGTGGCGAAATGGTGAATGGGATTAAGGATCGTAAAGGACTGCATCCATCGCGGCATCGCTTCGACAGGGTTCAGAGCTCCCGATAGAGAAGACAACGGGGGATTGATGAAAAAGGCAGTCAGCTGCGCTTGCTGCGCCGACTTGCTGAAAGTTGCAATCACCGTGCCAATACTGATTCCGGACAG
>JBEKED010000136.1:0-10185 GCA_050014035.1 Terriglobales bacterium | reverse complement strand
ACGGCTTTACCATTGCCGTATCGGAATCGAAACTGGTGGCACAGATCGCGAAACGAACTGTACTCAGCGAAAATGCACTGGCCACGCTGGTGCCGATTCTGGAAGAGATTGCCGGTTGGCAGCGGCCGCGAATCCGTCAACTTTTTGAATCCTACGGCTTCCTGATTCAAGGATGGGATCGGGTGCAGACGGATTGGGTTACTCTGCGGCCGAGTGGCTTGGCGGAAAAGGCGGCGACGGCGGCGGACGTGGTTTGACAGCGTAATCGCGGGCTCTGTACAACTTATTCTCATGCGCTGGGTTCTTATCTGCCTAGGGGTGCTTGCTCACGGGTTGGGGCAGGATCCCGTCTAACTATCTTGAGGTATTCCGATGAAGATTGTGGGCAGTAGTTTTTTGGTTTTGATGGTTATCGCGGCGGGCAATTTGTGCGCGGCGCAGCCGCCTCAGAAGCAGGAACCGCCGGCGCAGACATCGGCACCGGAGAGCACGTGGACTCCTCGGGGTGTTGAGGCCTTGCGCTCACAAGCGTCTTCCAAGACGGAGTTCACACTCGATCACTCCATGCTGGTGTTGGCGTCGAAGCTGGATGCTAACGACGAGGATCTTCGGCGCGTGATCGCGGGTGTGAATGGGGTTTCGGTGCACAGCTACAAGTTTTCTGGAGCCGGGATGTACGATCTGGCGGCTCTGGGTTCGGTGAAAGAAGAGTACCGCTCGGCGGGCTGGAAACAAGTGATGAACAAGGAGAAGGACGGAGGGCACGAGGTCACCAATGTCTGGCTGCGGCTGGAGAATAATGCGATCAGCAATGTTGCGGTGCTCCAGGCCAGGGCTGCTGAGGTCGATTTTATCGTAGTTTCCGGGTCGATCAGTCCGCTGGATTTGTCGCATCTGGGCGGGCACTTCGGCATTCCGAAGATTGAAGGCGGAGTGGTGGTGCCGAATACCTCGCGACGGCCGTAATTCACTCTGCCGGGCGGGGACGCCCGGCTCTCCACCAGCTCGGACTCTATTCCATGGTTAGCGGTTTCTCTGCGTCGTTGGAGCTAATTTTCTTAACCTCTCTCTTGCCTGCGTGGCTTCGGTGGTGCGGGGATAGCGCTGAATTACGTGCTTCAATTCTTGTGCGCCCTCGTCTTCTTTCCCGAGTTCGAGGAGCGCGAATCCTTTTTTCAGCTGGGCAGCTGCGGCTTTGTTTCCGCTGGGGAAATTCTGTAGAACCAGATCGTAGCTGGCGACTGCTTTCGCGTAGTCGCCGGCCTTGTACTGAATTTCGGCTAGATAGAAATAGGAATTTCCGGCGAGATCGGTATTGGGGTAGAACTTGACGTAGTCGCCGAATTCCTGCACCGCCAAGTCGTTTTTTCCGCCGTTGTAATCACGCAGGGCATTGTTGTAAAGCACGTCGGGCGGAGGCGCCTGAGCGATGGCTTGCGCTTGCTGCTGCGCTTGCGCCTGCTGCGCGGCCATGGACTGCTGCTGCGCCTGCATATCTTCGAACTGCTTGCTCAGCTTGGCCAGGCGAACTTTGAGTTCGTCCATGGTGTCGTTAAGGGCCTGAATCTGACCGGAGATCTGGTCGACTTGGTTGGAGCGATCCTGCTGTTGCTTGTTCACCGACGCTTGCAGTTCGCTGATGGCGGCGCTCACTTTGTTGGCGGCGTCGGTATTTTGCTCGAGCAGGTTTTTCATTACACCCATGCGCTCGTCAAAGGAGCGCGTCATGGCGGTCATCTGCTGCTGCAGTTGCTGGACCTGGGTTTGCAGTTCGACGATGTCTTTATTGGCGGCTTGGGCGGGGCCGATCGAGATCGTGATCAGCAATACGAGAACGAACGCGATGCGAGTGAATTTCATAGTTAACCTATTGGATGTCAAACGGGCGCTGCGTGTCCAGCGCCGCGAACCTCGAAAAGAAGGACGGGCGAGACGCCCGTCCCCCACTATCTGTTTTTTATTGTTGTCCGTAGACGAAGTGGCCGCGGCGGTTTTGCTGCCAGCAACTTTCGTTCGACTCGGTGCAGAACGGTTTTTCTTTGCCGTAGCTGAAAGTCTTGATACGGTCACCGCTCACTCCCGCCTGGATCAGCGCATTCTTTACGGAGTCGGCGCGATTGGTGCCGAGAGCCAGGTTATATTCGGTTGAGCCGCGCTCGTCGCAGTGTCCCTCAATGGTGATGCGGATGTTGGGATGTTGCTGCAGGAACAGCGCGTCGCCCTGTACCGTGGGCTGGTCGGCTGGGCGTATATCGGATTTGTCATATTCGAAATAAATGTCTTTTACGTTGTGGGCGAAGAGTTCCTGCTCGGTGAGGTTCGGCGCCGTTTCTGGCGGCGGCGCGGGAGCGGGGTTGACGGTGACGCGAGCGGTGGCGTCCTGGGTTCCACCGGCGCCTTTGGCGATTAGATGGTAAGTGGTGGAGTCAGCGGGAGTCACCTGACGCGAGCCGCTCAGGTCCACGGGGCCAATGCCGTCGATGCTGACGTCGGTTGCGTTCGTCGTCTGCCAGGTCAACGTTGTCGCTTGACCCTGATTGACGGTGTTCGGATTTGCCGACAGCGAGGCCGTCGGAGCAGTCAGTGACGGGGGCGGTGGGGGCGGCGGTGGTGCGGCTTTCTTGGCGCAAGCGCCCAGAAACAGGATGGTACCGAGTGCGCATGCGAGCGTGCTGCATCTCACGATGGCTGTTTTTGTCATGCTCATTTTAGTTACGCGCATCACTGATTCCTCTTTTCTGTGCGCCCGCGTTTGTGGCTGCAATCTGTAGATTCACGGCAGGGCGCACTCTGGGCCAGCCGCAAAACCTTGCTTCTTTCTTCGAAACACACCACAAACAAAATCCTTACCACAGGGAGCACAGGAGAAACCCATCCCTCCCATGCGTCCCGGTCTTGAAGATCTCTAACTTTTCGACTCTTTCTAAATCTATTTACTTCCAACTCCAATTGGGCTGGGAGTTCGCGCCTTCGAAGGTTAGCTGCTTCACGTTGGTGCCGTCGGCCAGCATCGACCAAACCTCGTCGCGGCCGGAGCGGTGAGACTGAAACACAATGTGGCGGCCATCCGGAGACCAGCAGGGAAAATCGTTGCGTCCGGCGTCGTGGGTGAGTTGCACCCACTGTTTGCTGGCGATATCCATCAAATATAAGTCGTTCGAACCCGGCTCTCCGGGGCCGTATTTGCGCTCCCAAGAGAAGGTCAGGAACTGTCCATTAGGCGACCAGTTGGGAGAAACGGCATAGCCTTGATCGGTGACGCGCTGCAGGTTGGTGCCGTCCGATTCCATGGTGTAGATCTGGGGCAGGCCGGTGCGTCCGCTGACGAAGGCGATCTGGCCTCCGGTTTTGCGATTCCAGGCAGGAGAAACGTCGGGGCCTTTGTCGTTGGTTAAGCGCTTCGAATTTCCTCCCGAGCCATCCACTACGAAAATGTTGGGGTAGCCGTTGCGCGAGGATGAAAACGCCAGCTTGCCGTCGGGCGACCACGAGGGCGAAAGATTCATGCCTCCGAAACGGGGGAAGGCCACCATGCGGTTGAGATCGAAGGAGTACATCAGGATTTCCCAACCACCTTTGCTGATGGAACTGAAGGCCAGGCGCGAACCATCGGGCGAGATGCGCGGCGAGAGCGAAATGCTTCCGAGGTGCGTGACCTGCTGCTGGTTGGCGCCGTCGTAGTCCATCATCCAGACTTCTTTGTGGCCGGTGCGCTCGCTGATGAAATAGATTTTAGATTCGGCGATGCCTTGTACGCCTCCGCCGAGGCGGAAGATGATTTCATCGGCAAACCGATGCGCGATTACGCGGACTGCTTCGGGTGTTGCGTTGTCGGTGTACTGCTTGCCTAGCACCTGCGGCGACTTCTCATTCTTTACATCGTAGAGCCATCCTTGCACCGTGACTTTGCCGGAGGCTACGCCCAGATTGCCGAAGGCGAGCATGGAAGTGTTCGGCGGCGGCGAGTTCCAAGCGGAGAAATTGATGTCGGAGGGCTGGCCCGGCTCTTGCAGCGGATAGAAACTCTTGGAGACTAGATCGAAGATCCCGGCGTTGTCGAGGTCGTTCCATAGGACTTGGTTGAAAGTCTTCAGCAGATCGGCGTTTTTGGGATCGGTGGTCGCGGAGTTAAAGTCGGAGGCGGCCAGGCGAACGCGTTCGACGCCGAGGCCGGTGCCGGTGCGAATCCAGTCCTGGGCGAAGCTTGTGCCTGCTAATAGAAGCAAGGCAGCGGTGATCAACGCACTACGACGGATCGGGCGAGTCGAATTCCTCAAAATTTGTGCTCCCTGGGGTCGTCGTTGGTCGCTAGTCGCGGGTCGTTAGTCGTTAGCAAAACCCGAAGAGCGACTATCGACCGACACCCGCGACTGACTCATCTTTTGTAATCGAACCAAAACTCTACCGACACTTTGCTTCCCGAATAATCGGACGGCAGCGGGCCGAAGGTATCGATGCGTTGGAGCGCGCGGATCGACGACTGATCGAGCGACGGCACGCCACTGGATTGCTCAATTTGAATATTCGAGGGGTGACCGTCGCGCGCGATGTCGAATGTCAGATAAACCCTTTTTGCCTCCGCAATGCGCGGGTCGACCTCGTACTTCAGCCAGTTTTCCGTGACCTTTCGCTGGACAGCTTGCACGTACCACGCATATTGGCTGCCGAAATCACCACCACTTCCGGTAAAGCCAAATCCACCCTTGGCGCCGCCCGCGCTCATGGTGTAGGGACCGTTGACTGGGCCACCCTCGCCGTAAGGAATCTGATTCGACTCGGGTTGTTCCCCTTCCGGCTTGCGCTGCGTTGCGGTTTTTACGGGCGCGGGTTTTATTTTTGTTTTCGTGTTCTTGTCGGGAATCGGAATCGCTTCGGGTTCTTTCTCCTGCACCGTAGGCTCCGATTTGGCCAGACCTTTGGATTCGGTTGCCAGCACGTTGGTTGTCTCGGTGGGATTGGCGGGCAAGGGAACCGCGCTCACTAGCGTTGCTCCCATAGCATCTCCACCACCGCCGCTGCCCCAGCCTTCGCCGCGGATGCCGTGAATGAACACGGTGTAGAGCACAACGAAGGCCGCGAACGCGAGATGCAAGCCCAGCGACCAGGCCAAAGGCCGGCGAAGTTGGCTGTGTTCGGAATAGATGTCTCCCGCGTACATATCCATCTCACTCTTTTAGTGATGCGCGTGACTATCGATCGGCTGCGTCACAATGCTCACGTTGCTGATGCCTGCTTGCTTGATGGCGTCCATCACGGTGGCAAAGGCGCCAAAGGGAACATCTTCATCGGAGCGCAAAAAAATCGACTGGTGCTGGGGATCGCGAATCTTCTTCTTCAGAGTCGCTCCGATCTGGTTGATGTTGATGGGATCGTTGCCGAGAAAAACCTTCTGCGATTTATCGATGCTGATTACCAGGCGTTCTTCAGTTATTTCTTTGACGGTGCGGGTGTGGGGCACGTTGACTTCGATACCGGACTGCAACACGGGCGCGGTCACCATAAAAATAATGAGCAGCACGAGCACGACATCGACGAGCGGCGTGATGTTAATGTCGGCGAGCGCGGTCTGAGTGCGTCCGTTGGCGGAGGTGAAAGCCATCAGCGCCGGGCCTCGGTGAGTGGCGGTGTCGGGTGGAGTTCGAAGGCCTGGCGCTCCACCAGGCTGAGCATCTCAAGCGTGAAGTCGTCATTGCGCGCGGCCATTTCGCGAATCGAGCCGACGATGAGGTTGTAGGCGATCACAGCTGGGATTGCCGCGGCTAGACCGGCGGCGGTGGTGATGAGAGCTTCGGAAATTCCGGGAGCGACGGCCCGCAAGGTTGCGGCTCCGGCGGTGCCCAGGCCGTGGAAGGCGTCGATGATGCCCCAGACGGTTCCAAAGAGTCCGATGAACGGGGTGACGGCACCCGTGATGGCCAGCCAGGTCACATTGCGTTCGAGGCGGGTGATCTCTTCAGAAGACGCGACCTGCATGGCGCGCTGAATGGCGGGCAGGTTGTGGATGCCACCCGTTGTACCCATCTGACGTTTGAACTCGGCGACTGCGCCTTCAAAGATTCCTACCAGCGGGCTGGGACGGAACTGTTCTGCGACCGGGGCAATGTCTTGCAGGCGCTGGGCTTTGCGGAAAGCACGCGCGAAGCGTTCGCTTTGGGCGCGAGCCCGCTTAATCAGTCTCCACTTGGAAAGAATCACCGCCCAGGAAAGGACGCTGAAGGCGATGAGCAGGAGAAGCGCGGTTTTGGCGACCGGACCGGTCTGAAGGACGAGATCAACGATTTCGCCGCCGACCAACAACAGCAAAACGGAAGAAAGATGCATCGGTTTCTGGTGATCCCCGCTGATAATTATAGACCAGTAGAGCAGCGTGCTTGGCGCGCGGGTACCGCATCGGTCACTGCGTGTGGGCGATGCAGGTCGCCGATTGGTCGCCCTGCGGCGCGGATTGGTTGCTGCCGATCTACTGATTTGGAATTACTGCTTTTGCGACATTCGAGTAGCTGGATTCCGTACCTTCGGCGTTCACGGCGGTGGTCGCGTAATAGTAGGTGTCTCCGTCGACAACTGTATAGTCGGTGTAGTTGGTCGAAGCGTCGAGCGAGCTATTGACCTCCTGGAACGGGCCGGACTTGGCATTGCTGCGGTACACGTTGTATCCCACTGCTGTTTCAACGGTGTTCCAGGAAAGAGAGACGCTGTGGGCATCCTGAGCCACGCCGGTACCGGTGACGGGTTCGATGGTTGGTGAGTCTACTGCATTGCTGATGAACCCAGCTTTGGCGGAGTCGGTGCCGGAGGAGCTCGGCGTGAATTGAATGGTCACGGTAAGACTCTGCCCTTCGGGAATGGTTATCGGAAGCTTGAGGTGGAGAATGGCAAACTCCGGACTGTTCACTCGGTCATTGGAGATGGTTACCGCGGCGTTCGAGGCCGTGAGCGTCGCTACCTGCGTGACGCTTGATCCCACGGTGACGTTACCGAAATTGAGCGACGAGGGGCTGATTCCCAGTTGTGCGTTGGGGCCGGATTCTCCGACACCCGAGACATCCATGGTAAGGCGTTCGTCGCGGGCAGTACTCACTAGTTCGAAAACACCGTCGGTTGTCCCCTTCGCGATCGGTTTGAAATTAATGGGTAGCTGAACGCTGGCGCCGGGGTCGAGCTTCAAGGGCAGAGGGAAATCGCCAAAGGAGAAAGCAGCTCCGCGTTTCGACTTGGATTCGATGGTTACTTTCTTGTCTCCAGTATTGGTGATCTGGATGGAGTAGGAACTGGAGTCGCCTACGGGTACCTTGCCGAAGTTGTGACTACAAGGGCTGCATTTGAGTTCCTGCGTCCAAGCGGGTGCGCACGCCAACGCGCAGAAGAACACCGCTATAACGAACTGGGGGAAGATTCGCATGAACAAAATTGTCCTCAACTCCCGGTTGTGTTTCAAAATCGGAAGTGTATGGGGTGCTCGTCAGTGCGACCGACGGGGTTTTGCGTTTTATGGCGTGGTCCGTGCTATGCTGCGCGTAAAATTAACGTGCGTCGCGAATCAAGTTCAAAGGCTGCGGGCGAGGGCGCCCGCGCCACACGAACAGGATCTTGTGCTGGCTGAACTTCGACTGGAAAATTACGCCGTCATCGACAATGTCGCGATCGAGTTCGCGGCTGGTCTGAACCTGCTTACCGGCGAGACCGGGGCGGGGAAGTCGATTCTGATCGACGCGCTGGGATTGCTGCTGGGCGACAAGGCGTCTTCCGACGTCATACGCACGGGAGCAGAGCGGGCGATGGTGGCAGCGGTGTTTGAGAGCGAAGGAGCGGCGGCGCGCTCGATTGCGGAGATTCTGGAGACGAACGGTCTGGACGCGGAGAATGGCTCGCTGATTTTGCGGCGCGAGATTGCTGCCGGCGGCAAGGGACGCGTCTTTATCAACAATCAGCCGGCGACGGTAGGTGTGCTGAAACAGATTGCGCCTCACCTGGCGGTGATCCACGCGCAGAATGAATCGATCGTGAATTTCGATGCGGCGGCGCGGCAGGAGTTGCTGGACGCTTACTCCGGAGTTGAGTTGAAGGACGTTGCCGCGGCGTTTGCGCGCTGGAAGCAGATTCGGGGACGCATCGCGGATCTCGAACAGGATGAGCAGGATCGCATGCGACTGCTAGACCTGTGGAACTTTCAGTGCCGGGAAATCGGGGAGGCGCGACTGCGGGCGGGTGAAGATCAACAGCTCGAGGCCGAGAAGCGGGTTCTCGCCAATGCGGAAAAAATTTACGGCGCGGCCATCAATGCGTTCGACTTGCTGTATGAAGGCAATGCTTCCACTTCGTCGAGCTTGCGGTCGGCGCAAAAGCACATCGAGGAACTGGCGCGCTATGAGCCAAAGTTTCAGGAAGCGCTGGCGGCGCTGGAGACAGCACGCATCAGTGTTGAGGATGTGGGAGCGACGCTGCGTGACTATGCTGGTGGAATTCATGCGTCTCCTGAGCGGCTGGCTGAGATTGAAGAACGGCTGGCGCTGCTCGATCGTCTGAAGCGCAAGTATGGTCCTACGCTGGAGCAGACCATTGCTTTTGGCGAGGAGATCCGGCGCAAACTATCGGAAATGGAAAATAAAGATCAGGTACTGCTTGAACTTCGGGCTCAGCTCGGTGTGGCGGCGGAGGAATATCGGAACGCTGCCCGGGGAGTGTCGCGTAAGCGCCTGGAGGCGGGACGGAAATTAGAGAAGCTGGTTGAGGCCGAGATTAACGACCTCGCGATGCGCGCCAGTTTTCGAATTGCGGTTGAGGAGAACGAAGACGAAGCGCATTGGTCGTCTTCGGGCATCAACCAGGTCGTCTATCGAATTTCGACTAATGCGGGAGAGACGATGCGGCCGCTGGAGCAGATCGCTTCGGGCGGGGAGCTTTCGCGCGTCATGCTGGCATTGAAGGCGAGCGTGGAGGCGGGGACGAATGTGGCGGGCGTTTCCAGTTCGAAGAAGAAGTCGGCGGCCGCGCAACGGACTTTGGTTTTCGACGAAATTGACACCGGCATCGGCGGACGCGCGGCCGAGGCTGTGGGGAAGAAATTGAAGGCGCTCTCCAAAGGCAATCAGGTGCTCTGCGTTACCCATTTGCCGCAGATCGCAACCTTTGCCGATCACCATTATCTGATCGAGAAGCGCGAAACCAGCGGGCGCGCTAAGACCACGGTCCGGCAGATTACTGGCGAAGAGCGGACTGAGGAAGTGGCTCGGATGCTCTCTGGGGCGAAGCTTACCGAGACTTCGCGGAAGCATGCGGAGCAGATGATTCGGGCGAATGGGTGAACCCTCCCTTGACTTAGCTAAGTAAAGTTAGCTAACATATATTAATGGAAACCATCACCATCCACAAGGCCAAAACCGAGCTTTCTCGGCTGATTGAGAGGGCTTGCCGGGGGGAAGAGATTGTGATTGCTCGGGGGAAGAAGCCGGTGGTTCGTTTGGTGGCGATTGAGGACAACAAGGGCCAGCGGAAGCCCGGGGCCCTGCGCGGGAAGCTGAAGGTCGGACCGGAGTTTTTCGAGCCGCTGTCTGCGGAAGAGCTTGATGCATGGGGGCAATAGGTGCGCCTCTTGCTAGACACTCATGCGTTGCTGTGGTGGTATAGCGACGATGCCGCGCTGCCCAAGTCGAGCAGAAAGCTGATTTCCCAACCGGACAGCAGCATTTTTGTCAGCGCAGCTTCCGCTTGGGAGATAGCGACGAAGTTTCGACGGGGAAGGCTGTCGAGCGCTTCCGATCTGGTGCAAGACTTCGGTGGATATCTTGAGCGGGAAAAGTTCCTCAGTCTGCCCGTGTCATACGAGCATGCGGTTCGTGCGGGGATGTTGCCTGGACCCCATCAGGATCCGTTTGACCGTATGCTGATTGCACAGGCTGAAATTGAAAAGCTGTTTATCGTCAGCAACGAGAAAATCTTCGATCAATATGGGGTACGTCGGGTTTGGTGAGGCACCCGGTTCACCCAGCCGTTTTCCCCGCTGGCTGCTAATCCTCACATCCTCAAAGGCTTACATTGACCTTGAGGTGCATCTTTCGATACCCTTGCGGCATCTCTTACGGCAACAAAGTGTATCCTAGAAGAAAGAGCATCCTGGTGGGTTGGGGGGATTGAACTTGTCTGAGGCCAGCAGCTTACGTACGAAGAGTTTGCACACGAAGAGCT
>JBEKED010000135.1:0-10269 GCA_050014035.1 Terriglobales bacterium | reverse complement strand
TCCACTTCCGGCGTATCCGAAGCGAGGGCGCGATACGCCAGCGCGGCGATTCCCAGCAGCACGACGACGGCGATTCCGCCCAGAATGAAGCGACGCGACCAGGTGGGCGGTTCTCCGCTTCCGTCGCGCAGCGAGTGATCGATGCGCAGACTGCTCAGGTCGTCGTGTCTGGTATCGGCGGGTCCGGTTTCGGTGGGCATTAGTGAGATGGATACCTTGAGTGATTCAAAATTGTCTAAACCATTGTACTAATTGTGCGCGAAGCGAAGCCCCTGAAGGGGCAATTGCATTTCGCGTTCTGCGGCATCGCTGAAGCGATGCCCTGATACGAATCCGCCAACGCTAGGCGCGTAGTGAAGTCAGAATATCCTGTCGCGCCGCATGCCAGGCGGGCGCGAAGCCTCCCAGCAATCCCATGATCAGCGCGAACCCCACCGCGGCCAACGCGACCTCCCAAGTCAGGTGCAAGCTGAAGACGGTTTCGCTGAAGGTGAGCTGGTTGCCGATTCCGGTGCTCATGCCGTTGAAGGGCAGAATCAGAATAATTCCGACGGCCGCTCCCAGCAGCGAAAGCAGCAACGCCTCGAGCACAAACGAAGTCAGAATGCTGGGGCGTGAGAATCCGATAATGCGCAGGGTTGCGATCTCTTTCGAGCGATAGGCTACGGCGGCATACATCGTATTCATGGCGGCGAAACTGGAACCGATGGCCATGATGATAGCCACAAACGTACCGATAAACTTGATCGGGCCTCCCGAACTGGTTTGCTTTTCGTAGTACTCGGTTTCAAGCGTGCCCTCGAGTTTGAGGCGCTGATCGTCGCTGACGCGGTGTTTGAGGGCGTCGGCCGCGACCGCGTCGGTGGCTCGCAGATAAGCCGAAGCATAGCCACCCTGGCGGTCGAAGTCGGCGGCGATCTGGTTGACGTCTCCCCAGATTTCAGAATCGTAGGCGGTGCCGCCGGAATCGAAAACGCCGACTACTTTCCACTGGCCCTTGGCAAAATCAAGAGTGTCGCCCACGTTCGCGCCGGAAAAGCGATTGTGGATGGAATTCCCGACCACGACTTCGCGCTGTCCCGGAGTAAACCAGCGGCCCTCCACCAACTTTGCGCCGGGACGGAGCGTGAGTCCGGCGGGCATCAGTCCGCGCACCGAGACGTTGACTTCGCCGGTGCCATCCTTGCGCGGTAGCACGACGACCACCACCCATTCGCCAGAGGCGATGGGATCGCCTTGCGGGTCTTTGGCAATTCCGGGCAGCGTTTTCAGTGTCGGAAAAAGATTGGCGTCGAAGCCTCCTGACAACTCGGCCGTCGATCCCTTGCGCATGACCAGCACATTGATGGGATCGCCGCTGGTCATGAAAGCCTTCTTCAGGCCGGCCAGCAGCGCCATCAGGAAAACCGCCGTGGTCACGGTCAGCGCAATGCCCAGGGCCGTCATGATGGTCAGGCCCTTGCGGAGTTTCAGATTGCGGATGTTATAGCTGATTGGAATCGCCATGTGCCGCAGTTGCCCTCAGCGGCTAAAGCCGCAATTAAATACGCCCGTTTATCGCAGCGGTAAACCGCTGCGCCACCCAAAAACAAAATCAAAAACAAAAGCAAAATCAATTCAAAAAACAAAAGCAAAAACAAATTCAAAAACAAAAGCAAAATCAATTCAAAAAACAAAAGCAAAAACAAATTCAAAAACAAAAGCAAAAACAAATTCAAAACAAAAGCAAATGCAAAAACAAAATCAAAAGCAAAAGCAAAAGCAAAAGCAAAAGCAAGAGCAAAAGCCTAGCTGGACGCTTCCGTGGAATCCCACCCTTGCGCAAAAAACACGCAAGGATGGGGCACCCGCCGCCCCAAATAGGCGCAACCAAAAGTCACGACGCTGGCCACTACCCGATATAGCGCAAGCCCTCCACAATATCGACTCTGGCTGCGTGATATGCGGGGATGATGGCGCTCAGCAATCCCACCATGCCCGCGACGAAAAGTGCCAGCAGAAAAGTGGGGAAAGTCACCTGCATTCCCAGAAAAAAGAATCCCATTCCAGGAGCCTTCGCCAAACCCGTCACCAGTGCGACCGCCAGCAAGCAGCCCAGAACGCCGCCCGCGAGAGCTACGGTGACAGCTTCGCTCACATACAGCCGGAGAATGGTTTGCCGGGTAAAGCCGAGCGTTTTCAGAACCGCGACTTCACGGGTGCGTTCGCGGATGGACATGGCCATGGTATTTGCGGAAACCAGCAGCGTGGCGAACAATACCGCAAAGCAGATACTCAAGATGAACGCCTTCACGTTGCCGAGGCTATTAATAAAGCTGAGCTGAAACGCCTTCTCGCTTTCGGTCTTGGTGGGCTCGGGAGAATTGCGGAACATGCTATCGACAGCGGCCGCAATCTTGGGAACGTCGTCGGGAGAATCGGCGAGGATGTTAAAAGTGCCGGCGCGTCCCTTGGCGAAAGCGACTGCTTCCTCGACATATTTCTGATTGTAGTAAAGCGTGATGCTGGGCTGGGGCGCGGTGAAAATCCCACGAATGGTGAGTTCGAGGTCCACCGGGAATATGGTTCCTTTGAGAACGACGCGATCGCCGATTTTCCAGCCATATTTTTTTGCCAGTTCGCTGTCGACCACGCAGCCTGCCTGATCGCGCTGCCAGGCGGCGAGTTGGTCGTCGGGAATCTTGAAGTCGGTAGCGACTTTGAAAATCTCTGCCGGATCGGTGCCAAACTGCGCGAAGAAGTTTTCGGGCTTGTCGTCGATGTAGATCCCTCCAAACCAGTTGGTGGGGGCGACCGCGACGACGCCGGGAATGGTGCGGATTTTCTCGCGGTAATACACGGGCATACTCTCGGTTAGCGAAACGCGATGGCGGGTAATCAGGCGCTGCGCGACCTGGGCGCTGCCCTTATCGATGTAGAAGCCGCGCCAGATGGTCATCATCAGGGTCAGCAGCAGCAGCGAGAACGCGATGCTCAACACGGTCAGCGTGCTGCGCCGCTTGTTGCGAAACGCGCTCTTGGTCACAAAGCCGGTTAAGGTCATGCGGTTCGGGAACGTCCAGTGGTTGACATTGAGATTGCTAAGGAGATTCCCGGCGAGAGGAAAATCTCCCCCCATGTACGCTCTTTGTGAGGATAATGCAGCGCTTGGGATATGGACAACTGCGGTTGATCTCCGCGAGGATCATAACTCCGCAACCGCCCGTTGCAACGCCCGTGCGATTTCCGCCGGTTCGGTTTCCGGGGCGAAGCGGATGGGATTGCCGATACGCACCTGAATTTTTCCGGGCGCAGCAAACTTCTTCCCCGCCTGCTTGATTTCAAACAAACCATCGATCCGCATCGGGAGGACCGGAATGCACAGATTGTTGGCGAGCAGTCCGATTCCCGTGCGGAAGGGAAGCAATTTGCCGTCTTCGGTGTGTCTTCCCTCCGGGAAGACAAGTACGCTGTAACCGCGATCCACCGCCTCGCCGGCGTAAGCAAAGCTTTTCCGAAAACCAGATTGCCGCGGTAGGGGAAAGAGGTTCAACAAAGCGACGCCGAGCGTCCACCGCACGCGGTCATAGTTTTGTCCGAAGATTCGATGGAACCACCCGCGGCTCGCTGCGGGCGAGCGCAGCAATTCAAGCGCTTCTCCGCCGGTTGCGGTCGCAAGTTTGTGGCGGAAGCGCGACGGAAGCGCGGTCTGAATGAAACCGACATCTATGTCGTCGATGTGATTCGAGACGATCAGCAGCGGCGCGTGGAAGCCGCGCAGGTTCTCCAGTCCAGTGATGCGGGGCCATCCTAGAAGAAACACAGCCGGCCGCACCAGCAGATAGTGCGCCGCCAGACGCAGCCAGGTCGTTGGCCAGCGGAGGGTCCAGCGGGGATAGTGAAAGGGTGCAGCTGGTGGTTGGTCGTTAGTCATTGGTCGCTGGGAGGACCTGGCAAAGAGCGACGACTCCTGATCAACTTCTGACCTGCCGGCTTGCAGGAGCTTTTCCAGATCGCCGACGGTGGCAACGTTGGCGAACCGGGTTTCGCTGAGGTCGATCTGATAGCGGTCTTCGAGGGCGCTCAGCAATTCGACGCGATCGAGCGAACTGAGGCCGAGGCCGGTTTCGAGGTTGGCATCCGGCGTCAGGTTCGGCGCAGAGCGGCCGGTGATTCGGGTCAGTAATTCCGCGAGTGGGCTGGCCGCCTGCGCGGCGGGCTGTCCACGGAGCCGGGCTTCGACCGCATCGCGAATCACATTGCGGCGCGGCTTCTGCGTGGCGCTGCGCGGAAAATCTTCATCGGGCCAGACGAACCAGCTGCGCATGCGCTGATATTCGGCCAAGGTTGCGTTGGCGCGCTGCACGATTTCCTTCACATCACTATCCCAGCTCTCGCCGATAACAGACGGTGCGTTGCCAACTCGGTCGCGCAGAATCAACACGGCGCAGGGCTCGGCATTTCCGCCGCGCTCGAGTCCGACGACCACGCAATCTCGCACTTCTTTCTGCGCGCGTAACGCCGCTTCCAGGTCCTCGGGATAAACGTTCATGCCGGCGGGCGTAACGATCACTTCTTTCTTGCGTCCCTTAAAAAAAAGGTTGCCCTGGGAATCGAGCGCGCCGAGGTCGCCGGTACGGTACCAACCTGCGTCGTCTTTGTCTTTGCTCGCGAGCGGTTGCAGTTCGCGCCCGTTCCAATAGCCGCTGGCGACGCCGCTGCCGCGCACCAGAATTTCGCCGTCGTCTGCGAGTTTGAGTTCGCGCCCCGGCAAAACCTTGCCAATCGACCCTCGGCTGGTGTGGAAAGGATGGTTCAAGCTGATCAGCGAAGTGGTTTCGGTGAGGCCGTAGCCTTGGATCACGGCGTATCCCAGGCGATGGAAGAATTCTTCGGTCTCGCGATCGAGGGCGGCGCCGCCGCTGATCATGGCCCAGAATTTCCATCCAAACTGACGCCGCACGTCGCGGAAAATCCACCAGCGCCGCAAGAAGTGCTGCTTTTCGGCCGCAGTGTAGCGAGCGGAAAAAGCCGTGCGAGAATCTTCACCTAGATCACGTTCAATCTTCTGTTTCAGCGATTCGATCATGCGCGGCACAGCCACCAGCACCGAGACGCGCTCGCGGCGAATCGTGGCCATGACTTCGGTCGGGTTGAATGTATTTTCGAACACCACGGTTCCGCCTAGCAGCGGAGGCAGAAAAATTCCGAGAAACTGGCCAAAGACGTGGCTGAGCGGCAGCAAGTTGAGAAAGCGAATGGGATGCACGAGCCGCTCGTATTTCAAATATTTGCCGATCTCAGTCTCAATCGGAGCGAGATTGCTGACGACGTTGGCGTGAGTGAGCACGACTCCCTTGGGCTCGGCCGTGGTGCCGGACGTGAAAACAATTTCTAGCGAGTCGGAAGGCTGAATCGAGACGGGACGGAAGCGCTCAGAGCAGTGCGCGGCGACCGCGGCAGCCAGATCTACCGGATCGATGGTTTTGATGGCTTCAAAGACCGCAGCTCGCTCCCGCGGACACACCACCAGCCTGGTTCGCACTTGCGCGCTGATGCGGCGAGCAAAATCAGGGCTGGCGGCATCATCCACGGGAACGGCAATCACGCCGCAGAGGGCGCATCCCAGAAACGCCGCGACCCACTCCGCGCAATTCGGACTCCACAGAAGCACCGCATCGCCCTTGCCGATCTGTCGCGCTTCGAGTTCGTGGGCAAACTGATAGGCCACGGCGGCCACGCGCCCGTAGCTCCAGCGTTCGTGACGGTAGCCGCGGGGAAACACGTAGGCGCAAGCGTTCCCCCAACGCTCGAAGTGGTCCAGCGTATGCAGAACACGGTCGTGGGTCATTTCGGTCGACACATTCGCCCAGCGGCTAAACAGAGTGCTGAAAAACTCGGTTGCGCGCCGCAAGCGCTTCCCCAGCGGCTAAAGCCGCACTGAAAATACGACGGTTATCGCAGCGGTAAACCGCTGCGCCACCCAAAAGCAAGAGCAAATGCAACATCCCAACAGCGAGTGCCATCCCAAGATGGACGCTACCGTAGAATCCCACCCTCGCGCAAAAAACGCGCAAGGATGGGGCAACCATCGTTCCAAATACGGGCCACGAGATCAGGTGTCACCCTTGGTTCCAAAATAAGCGCAACGAGATCAGTTGTTTCAGCAAGTTGTTAAGCTGTGCCCTTTCAAAACAGATTTAAACTCACCTACTACGTAGACACTTGCCCGCACACCCTGTTTAGTAGCACAATTCCCAGAACTTTACATGGATACCGGTGCTCGAGGCCGGAATTTGGAGTGGAATGCTTCGCTGGTTTGGAATTCGCAGGGTCATAGTCCGCGCGATATTTCGCATAGGTCTCACGCTCGGTCTGTGCAGTCTGCTGGGGTGCCAACCGCCCGCGGCCACGAGCGGCGCTAGCTCAGGGCCGTCGAGTTCGATGTCGGCAAGGGTTGAGGCCCACGCGAACGGCGATCTTCCTCCTGTGCGCGACTTAAGCCAGGACGAGGCCGCCGGGGGACACATCCTCCGCAAGCACGTCGGGCAGACCGACGATCAACTACTCGAGCGTCTGCGCCGCGAACCCCGCATCACCGGCGCATCCACCTACACCGACCGCGCCGCCGCGGAGCATGCGGTGGGCGCAGCCATCGCGGAATCGCGTGACCGAATCGAGCGCTGGCTCGGCCGCTCCGGCGGACATCCCAACCTGGTGCTCGACTATGACAGTCCGACCCCGATTGGACGCACTATCAATCGCGGCGAGGACCAGTCTCATCCGTGCTCACACGCGCTGGTTGTGCTGAAATACGCTGGGCCCAACGATTACTATGTTCTGACTTCTTATCCGGAGTGCCGCTCATGACCACGAAACCGGAAATAACCGCTGAAAACTTTCCCGCGCTGCACACATTTCTGCGCGGATACTTTCATGAAGATGTCGCCGACGAGTACGGAACGCCTCCCGAAGCGGCCGATCAGTTTTGCGAAGACGCTGACAGCGACGAGCGCATTCCGGTCGCGAAGCAGTGGCAGCAGCTCGTGGAATTGACGGGCACGCAGCCCGCCGCGCTGAATGGGGCGTTGAAGAAACTGGGCAGCGCGATCCGTTTGAATGAAGAGGAGATTCCGCAGGTGTCGGCGATCTTCGCCCGTTGCCTGGCGGTGAAGCCGCATCGGCGCGTAGCCAACGGGTAGTGGAGATGGCGGTTGCCCTGTGGTTGCTGGAGGGGCGATGGCTCGATCCGGCTCATACTTCGAAATCACTGCCCAGTGCGCACTCACAGCCGCTTGCTGATAACATTTCCCATGTTGGCACAGCACACCCCCTTGTGACGCAGGTTACAGCGCAGAGTGTTCGGGACCGATACGATATGGCGCGCTCGAGTTTCGTCCCGAAACTCTATCTTTATTGCTACTGCGAAATAGCTATTGCGAAGGAGGGTTGAAAAATGCCAGTGGATACATTGCCGGTCGCCGAAAATTTGAGGAGGGCTTTAATGCCGCAAGACACTTTAACCATCACCGATAACCGCACCGGGCAAAGCTACACGGTTCCGGTGGAAAACGGAACCATCCGTGCGATGGATCTGCGCAAGATCAAGACCGGTCCCGAGGACTTCGGCTTGATGACTTACGACCCCGCCTTTATGAATACCGCCTCCTGCCGGAGCGCGATCACCTTTATTGACGGCGATCGCGGAATCCTGCGCTACCGCGGATATCCCATTGACGTCCTCGCCCAACACTGCACCTATCTGGAAGTTGCCTACCTGCTTCTGAACGGCGAACTGCCGAAGGCCGCGGAATTGAAGAGCTGGGTGAATGACATTACCCACCACACCATGCTCCATGAAACCACCAAGAAGTTCATGGAAGGCTTCGGTTCGAACGCGCATCCCATGGCGATGCTGGTGAGCACGGTGGCGGCGCTGGCATCGGTGTATCCGGAGTCGAAAAACGTTCACGACCCCGCCGTGCGACTACTGCAGATCAAGCGGCTGATCGGCAAAATGCCGTCGATCGCGGCGATGTCCTATCGCCACAGTGTCGGATTCCCCTACGTTTATCCCGACAACGACCTCAGCTATCCCGAAAACTTCATGAACATGCTGTGGAAGATGGTCGAGCCCAAGTATGCCGCGAATCCGGTGATTTCCCGCGCCCTGGACATTCTCTTTATTCTGCATGCTGACCACGAGCAGAATTGCAGCACCAACGCCATGCGCGCTGTGGGCAGCTCCCAGGCCGACCCGTATCTGACCACGGCTGCTGCCGCCGCGGCTCTCTCCGGGCCCCTGCACGGCGGGGCGAACGAAGAAGTGCTGCGCATGTTGGATGAGATCGGTTCCAAGGACAACGTCCCCGCCTACATCAAGAAGATCAAGGAAGGCAAAGGCAAGCTGATGGGATTCGGGCACCGGGTTTACAAGAATTACGATCCACGGGCCAAAATCATCAAGTGGGCTGCCGACCAGTTGTTCGAAGTCACCGGACGCAATGCCAAACTGGAGATTGCTCTGGAACTGGAACGCATCGCTCTGGAAGACGAGTATTTCGTGACGCGCAAGCTCTATCCGAACGTCGACTTCTACTCCGGCATCATGTACCAGGCGATGGGCTTCAAGCCGGAGATGTTCACCGTGCTGTTTGCGATTCCGCGCACTATCGGCTGGCTGTCGCAATGGCAGGAAATGCTGACCGACCCCGAGCAGAAGATCGCGCGCCCGCGTCAGGTGTGGATTGGACATGAGACGCGGGAGTTCATCCCGATCGAGAAGCGGTAGCGGCGGATAAAGTAAGAGCTCAAAGCAGACATGGACGGGCTTGGGCCCGTCCACTGTTTGTTTTGCGTAGGGGCAGGCGCCCTCACCTGCTCAGCCGGGCGCAGCCCGGCCAGTTGTTAGCCGCCCGCAATGGCCCCGATAACGATCAAAGGCTCTTTCCCCGATGCGACCGCGTCCGGCAAGGGAGCGTCTGCCGGCTCGTGGGACAAATCCTGCTCGCAGGCAAAAAAGCGCAAGAACGCTCTGCGCTCGCGCGTAACCTGATCGCGGATAGTCCCCCGCAGCATTGGGTAACGGGCCTCAAGCGCGTCGAGAACGGAACGCTGCGTGACCGGGCCCTCGACTGCAAGCTCCACCTCGTTGCCGACGTGCGCCAGCGTTCGGAGGTGGTGCGGAAGTAGGACTCGGATCATGCCCGATTAGTCATCCTTTTTTACTTCTCTCGGTGCCAAAATAAACGCTGCATTTATCGATGCGAACCGTCACCGAAACGGATTTCGGATCGTCAGCTGGCGATTGATGATCTGTCCGTCCTGTAAATCTTCGGAGTAGAGCGTTTTACACCCGGCCTCCAGAGCAGCCGACGCGACCAGCGCGTCGTAGATGCTATATCCGTACTTTTCTGCAATGGCCAGAGCTACTCTGTGCGTATCGAGCGAGATTGAAACTGGCTTGGGACACAGAACGCAAATAACCTCCAAGAACTCTTTTACCTCTTTCCACGACATTCCCAGCTTGCGCCGCGCCACCGAGACAAACTCGTTCAATGCCTGAACACTTACAATCCCGCCGCTCGCGAGCAGCGACTCGGCTTGGGACGCGCGCGGATCATTCTTCGCCACCGCATAGATCAGCACGTTGGTATCGAAGAAGTCCTTAGCGGGCATTCGCCTCCGCCCGGTCGAATACGAACCCAGCCGGCAAGGGACGCCGCAACCGGCGTAAACGTTGGAGAGCCCGCTGCCGGCCTGGGTCGCGGCGTACTTCAAACTCCCGCGTGTCCGCGATCCTAATTTCGATTTGGTCACCCTCTTTTAGATTGAGGGCTTCAACAACCTCGGACGGCAGCCGCACCGCTAGACTGTTACCCCACTTCGAGACCTGCATAATCCCCCGCATCGTGAATTGATCTACATTGCTATTGTATATCTTTAAGTAAAGGAAAGACAATCGGCAAATTCGTAAGCCGGCTCACGCCAGCGTCTGCACCTCGACCGAAAGCACCGGAGGAAGATCGCGCACAATCGGCGCCCAGCTATCTCCGGCATCGGCTGAGGCATAGACTTGCCCTCCGCTGGTGCCGAAATATACGCCGCACTGGTCGAGCGTATCGACGGCCATAGCGTCGCGCAGCACATTGACGTAGCAGTTGTTTTGCGGCAGGCCCTTGGTTAGCGGCTCCCACTCGTTGCCACCGGTGCGGCTGCGGAAGACGCGCAGCTTGCCATCCGGAACAAAGTGCTCCGAGTCGCTTTTGATCGGTACGACGTAGACCGTCT
>JBEKED010000134.1:0-10291 GCA_050014035.1 Terriglobales bacterium | reverse complement strand
TTCAACTCGGCCAGGATCGTTTGTTTTTCGAAGGCGCGGACGCGGTCGGCTAGGGGGCCACTGCCGGCCGATACAGAATCGGGCGCGGCGGAGGCTGGCAGCGCCAGTGCCACAGTTTCAGACGTCACTTCGTCGGAAGTCGCCAGCAGCATCAGGCGCTCGACGGCGTTTCTGAGTTCGCGAACATTGCCCGGCCACTGATGCTCCTGCAGCGCGGCCATTGCGTCCGGGGTGAAGCGCATCGGCTTCCATCCGTTAACCGCGCTGACCTGCGCGGCAAAATGCTCGATGAGCGCCGGAATATCTTCACGCCGTTCGCGCAGGGGAGGCAGGCGCAGCGGGAAGACGAAGACGCGGTGAAATAAATCCTGGCGAAATTTGCCGTCGCGCACTTGCGCTTCGAGGTCGCGGTGCGTGGCGACAACCACGCGCACATCCACTGTAATGGCGCGCTCGCCGCCGATACGCTCCACTTCTCCTTCTTCGAGTACGCGGAGCAGCTTGGCCTGCATGGTGAGCGGCATGTCGCCGATTTCGTCTAGAAAAATGGTGCCGTGCTGCGCTTGTTCGAACTTGCCTAGATGGCGTCCGGCCGCGCCGGTGAACGATCCTTTTTCGTGGCCGAACAATTCGGATTCGATCAACTCGGCGGGAACCGCGGCGCAGTTCAGGGTGACGAATGGGCCGCCCGCCCGCGGACTGCGCTCATGCAGCGTTCGCGCCACCAATTCCTTTCCCGTGCCCGTGTCGCCGAGAATGCAGACGCGGGTTTCGCTTGCGGCCACGCGTTCGACTTGCGCCATCACGCGACGCATGGTCTCGCCTTTCCACACGATCTCATGTTTGCCAAGGCGGCGCTCCAGGTCGCGGTTTTCGCGCTCCAGGCGGCCGAGCTTCAGCGCGTTCTCCACGGTGAGCAGCAATTTTTCGGTGGAGATCGGTTTTTCTAGAAAGTCGAGCGCACCGAGACGCGTGGCGCGCACGGCCATCTCGATGTGTGCCTGGCCCGACATCATGACGACCGGAGTAGGCACGCCCTGCGCCTTTAATTCTTCGAGAAGCGTCAGGCCATCTTTCCCGGGCATCACGACGTCGGAGAGGATCAAGTCGAACGATTGCAATTTGGCCAGTTCCAGAGCCTTGTTGGCGTTGTCGCATACGGCGGCCTCATGGCCTTCCAGACGAAACGCGCGCGAAAGCGAAGCCAGCGTGTTGGCCTCGTCGTCCACGATCAGCAAGTGCGCTTTTTGCGCCACGGTGATTGACCTCAACTGAAATGCAAATCCAAATCTACCGCAGAGACGCCGAGTGCGCCGAGAAATCGCAAGGGAGTTCAATGCGAAACGTTGTTCCTTTTTCTTTGGCGCTCTCGACGGAAATTTTGCCGCCGTGGTCGCTCACTACCGACTGCACAATCGCGAGGCCGAGACCAGTGCCATGCTGCTTGGTCGTGTAATAAGGAGTGAACAGGCGCTCGCATTCCTCGGAAGTCAGACCGGAGCCAGTATCGGAGACCGAAAGTTCAATGCGATCGCCTAGGGCGGCGGTGCGAATTGTCAGAGCTCCGCCTTGCGGCATGGCATCGATGGCGTTGAGCACCAGGTTTTGCAAGGCCCGATACAGCAGGTCGGAATCGGCGGAAATCTCAGGTAACGGGTCGGCCAGGTCGGTGTGAACGGCAATCTCGTTATTTTTCTGCAGTTGCGCCTGAAAAACGCGCAGCACCGAAACCACTACGTCGTTCACCTGCGTCGGCTTCCGCTGCGGCTGCGGCATCTTGGAAAATTCGCTGAAGCGTTCGATGATGGTTTTCAGATTGTTGATTTCGGCGAGCAGGGTCGCGGTGCTTTCGTGGAAAACTTCCTCAAACATTTCGGGCGATTTCTGTTTTGCGCGCAAGAGATTCTCAACCGTGACCTGCAGGGGGAAAAGCGGATTCTTCAATTCGTGCGCCAAACGGCGCGCTAGTTCGCGCCATGCGGCCACGCGCTCGGCTTGCAGAGTGCGGTCTTTTTGCTGCACGAGTTCTTCCGTCATGCGGTTGAAGGCGGCCGCCAACTCGCCCAGTTCGTCGCTCGATTCCACCGCGACCTTGGCGCTCAGATCGCCCGCGGCAACCCGTCTTGCGGCCTCGGCCAGCGACACGACCGGGCGTGTGACGCGAGCTGCAAACCACAGGCTGGCCAACACGGCTACGAAAATTCCTGCGCCGCCGACCAGCATGGCGGTGGAGATGATCTGCCGCTCCAATTCGATCAGGGGACGCCGCGAACTGCCGACCAGCAGAACGCCCATCAGTTGCTGATTCGCGCTCGCGTTCATCGCGCTGGGATTTGTCGAGCTTTGATTTGTCGGACTTTGATTCGGCGCAGCCTGGTTCGCCGGAGTAATGACGGGCCCAGTCAGGGGGAGGGCGTGAAAAACTTCAGCGTCCGCCGGATCGGACGTCCAATGGATCACGGCTTGAGATTCCTGCAACGTGTCGCGTACCTTAGCGACCAGAGGAGCGATTTTGTCGACGCCCGCCGCGGGCCCGTTCAAATCGAGCAGAGACCGCGGATTCCATTTCACGTCGAGGTTCTGATAGAGCAGCACACGGGTGCGGGCGGGTATGTCGAGCGAGGAGAGAAAGCCCTGGTCGAGCCGCTCGCCCCCTATGACATACAAAGGCTGCTCGCCGACAGGAGCCACACGCACGGCAAACAGGCCGAGGGTTGAGTCATTGGGCAGGTCTTCGCGTTTTAGAAAGGCAGCGGTCGAAGGCGGAGCCGCTCCGGAAATCGTTGTTCCGGAAATCGCGGCTTCGGGATAACCGAATTTCGCCGGCCACTGCGCCGAGGACAAAATGCTGCCGTGGTTGTCGACCAGTTCGAGAAAATCGAGTTGCTGCTGGGTGGCCAGAGTGCGCGCCAGGCTCACATAGTCGCTAGGATCGCCCGCGCCGCGGTTCAGGTCGAGCGCGATGTGCTGCACAGTCTCGCTGGCGGCAACCGACTCGACCTTGCGCGCAACCTCCAGTTCGCGCTGCTGGAACTGCGATCGAAACTGCGCGGCAACCGCATTCGCGCGCTCTTGATCGGCCTGCTCGAACGAGCGCCGTATGGTGCTATACACCGAAATCGAAATGACCGCTACACACAGCAATACCGTAGCCGCAAACAAAAGAAGAAGTTTCTTGCGGAAGCTCATCGCGGTCCTGCCTGGGGCGGTGAATCAGTTCGGGCATCGGCCAACCATATGTCAGGCAGCGCGGGCCAGGCCCCGTCCCATTCTGCCAGGCGATCCGGTTCCCAGCCGCGCACGCGTACACCTGCGGCACTCGCAACCGGCAAATGAAAAAGAGGGATTACGCCGTGATCATCGAGTAACTCGCGCTCGGCCCGATACAGATCCTCCAGGTTCAGATCCATCGAGAAAGGCGGGTGCGGCAAGCCCAGCTGCCGCGCGGCTTCGGCGAGCGAGGTGGCGGGATCGGGACTCGGCAACACGACGCGGACGAGGCGAAGGTCTTCCGCTCCCGATAAGGTTACTTGCAAGGTGATGCCAACTTCGCGCGCGTTGAGCGCAATGCGTTCGGCGATCAGTTGAGCCTGCGGATCTCGCGGGTCGTAACTTAGAGCGTAGCTCGATTTGAGCAGGAGTGGTGGCGCGTCGGCCAGCGAAGCGCGGGCGCGTTGTGGGTTTGCCGGCGCGGAAAAGACCGTACTGTAACCGGTCATCCAGTTGGGAAGAATGGTGGCGGCGGGTTCTCCCGCGCCTTTTAACAACACAGACTGAATTGGTTTGCGATCGATGGCGAGGGCCAGCGCCTCTCGCAGGCGAGGGTCTTGAGCTTTGGAGTTCGGGGAAAAAACCAGCGCCAGCAATTCGACTGGCAACGACAATGATGATGACGATGATGGCGATGGCGATGACGATGACGATGCGCCGTGCCGCTGCGAGCCCGTGGCTGCCTGGGGCGGCGCTTCGATCAGGTCGGTCTTGTTCAGTTCGAGCGCGATGGCCTGGTCGCGCAGCGATTTTCCAAACTCGATCTCGACCGCATCCACAAATGGACGTCCCGCCCAGCTTTCCTCATTCGCCGCGAGCTTGAGCAGTTTCCCCGGTTGCCACTCGGTGACAAGGAATGCGCCGGTACCGATGGGAACGCCGTCCGCATTGCGCTTGAGCAAAAGATTACGAGGCAGCGCGAGTTCGGCGAGCAGCGCGGGCATTGCGGTTTCGCTCTCGATGGTCAGCAGATCGGCCGAGCCACGCACCCTCCAGTCGGAATGGAGCGCGCCGAGGATCTGCGCGATAACTGCGGGCGTGGCCGCGCTGCCGTCGTGGAACTTCAGGCCGCGGCGCAGCGTAAATTGCCAATGCCGGGCGGTGGGGTCACTCTGCCAAGCCGCGGCCAGCGCGGGCTGCGGACGGTCCAGTGCATCCAGTTTCACGAGCGTGTCGCCGATCAGCGAGAGCATGCGGAGAGCGTCCCAGTAGTCGGAGGAGGTGGCGTTGGTGGCGTCCAAAGGGAGTTCAAGCGCGTTCGGCGCCGATTGCAGCATCACGCGAAGCGTTCCGCCGTAGTGTGGACGGGTGGCCGCGAGTGCCGGGCTTGCTAATGCGATCATCGACGTGATCACGGCCGCGATCAGCAAGTTGCGAAGGATCGAAAGCTGCCATCCGCACAGGTAGCCGCCGAGCTTCTCCACCCCGTCAAGCCAAAACCGGGCTCGCCGGGGGCCCCGGTGCGCTCGGCTTGGACGAGCGAGTGCGCCCGTCCCCACGCGGGCGGTGCTAATTGCCGCACGAAATTGATATGCGATACGCTTCATACCATCCTGTGTCTTTTCGTCTTACGATTGCGACTGCGCTGTTGCCGCTCGATTCCGGCCACAGGGCAGTGATCAGGCCTTGTCCCTCGAACTCCAGCGCTGGACTGGCAGGCATAATATCTCGGTCGGGAATCTCGAAAGCACGCAGCCCGTCGCCCTCTGAATCGCCGTTTTCGGAGAGCAGCAGCTGTGTCCCTGACCCGCAGTTGGAGTGAACGGCGGCCAGATCGCTCCCCCGCGTTGACTTTGCGACAAGGATCGACTGGTCGGTCATCCCATCCACCAGATGCAGCGATCCATCTACGGCGGCAAACGCCCAAAGCGTGTAGTTCGGGCGGGGAAAAGCGGCGGCCGAATAGAAAGAAGGAACGTTGGAGATTTTTCCTATTGCGGGCGAAAGAGCTCCGGTGAAAAAGTTGCGCGCGGCCGCATAAAAGGCGCGCACGCTCATGTCTTCAGGCGTAAGGGGCCAGGGATCGTCGGTGTCTTCGCAGGCTAGCGTAAGCGGCGCAGTGGCGCTTGATCGGCAGCGAACTCCGGGGAGGAAAACGTCGACCAGATGATCGCGGCGCAGCAGCAGGCGTCCGCGCAAGTCGCGGGGAAAAGTGCGCGCGTGCGCGATGGGCAAGGACACATCCAGTTGCCATCTTCCGATGGAATTGCCCGACGAGTTCCCGTTCATTGCCGGATGGTGATAGATCGAAACCGCATTGTGTCCAAGGACGAGCAGGCGAGATTCTCCGGGCATATCAATCAGAGCGACATCGAGTATTGGCTGTTCCTGGGAAAAGAGCGCGTTCGCTTTTAGGACAATCGGCAAGGCAGTGGCGATTGGCGTTGTGGTTGGCGATCGCGGCAGGGAGACGAGCACAACATTTCTGTCATTATTGCCGGCGGATCCTGTCACAATCTCTGCCGTCCAAACATATTCGCGCAAACTCTCGGAGAGAATAACCTCGACAGTTCCCATCGCTTGCTGGGGTGGGGCAGGGTGGACACCTTCCACTTGCAGCTCCGCTTCCAGAGCACTCCGCACATCGCGCACGGATTTGTCGTCGAGCGATGAACGGTTCACGACCTCGAGGGCGAAGGCCCCGGGTCCGGAGGCTGCAGCGATCTTGTGCGCCAGTTGACGGGCGGTGTCTCCGAGAGTCGTCGCTGATAAGGAGGATGGAAGAAAAGTGGTCGCGAGCAGGAACGAAGTCAGCCAAGCTAGCCGCAGACTGCTGGACTTTCGAGTGAGCTCTCGCGCACGCATTGCAGGATTGCGCTGATTATAGCGCGTGATTAGTTGTGGTTTGTTCATCGCGTCTTGCCTGCCATGCTGCTTCCATATGTTCCCCGGTGATTCTATGTGTTTGCTGTGGTCGAGAAAATCTTAACCACGGAGGTCACAGGGGAACACAGCGAACCCAATCCCGGCGACCACGGTTACTGTTTGCCTTCGACGTCTTCCGCCTGGCTCACGTGGCTCGGTGAACTCATTCCGTGCATGATGTCGTTGAAGAAAAACTTGCCGTCCGCTGGAACCATCATGACTTGCAATTTATCGGAGAGGCGCTCGGCTACGATTTTGTTGATCAGCAGCGGATTCTGCTTCAGGATCGCAGCCTCGCTCGCCATACGCTCCGCGTCAGCGGCGGCGGTCAAGCGGATGCGTTCAGCCTCGGCTTGCGCCAGCAGTTTGCGGCGTTCCCCCTCGGCTTTGCTGTCGATGAGCTTGGCTTCGCCGGCAGCCTCGGCATTCTTTACAGTTGCTTCCTTGCGTGCTTCGGCTTCGAGTTTCGATTGCTCAATTTGTTTCTGCTTCAGTGGGAGCGTGTATTGCATGGCGTCAGATTCGCTCTTGGCTTGAAGCACCCTCACTTCGGCCTGTCCCTCGGCCTGTTTCACTTCTTGTACCTTGGCTGAGTCAGCATCGGCTTCAGCGATTTTGATTTGCTTCTGGTGGATCTCGGTTTCAACACCCATGCGGTCGTTCTCTTGTTCTTTCAATAGCAGCGATTCCAGGCCTTTGGCGTACTCCTGCGGGAGTTCGATATCACGGAGCAAGACTTCTTTCACGACGATGCCGTCGGAGGCCAGCCGTTTCCGAATCATTTCAGCGGAACGCTGGCGGACTTCTTCGCGCTTGGCGGAAAAAACTTCGCGCACGGTATAGCCGGGCACCAGTTCACGCCAGGCGGTCGCCACCACGGGCGGGACAATTTCCTTCTCCAGCGGCTGGGGCAGATTGGCTTCAATATAGTCGAGGCGCTTGGGATCAATCTGGTAGCGAACGGTGATGGCAAGGCCGAGCGTGAGCCCTTCTTTGGCTTGCACGCGCAGCGCTTCGCCTTTCGGCGCGCCCTTGGCCAACCCATCTTCGGTAACGCCGGTGGTAAACAACTGGTCGCGAGTGTTGAACAATTCGACGTGCTCGACCAGCGGCACCACGAAATGCACGCCGGGATATAAAGTTCCGGCCAGAGTGCCCCGGGTCTGGCTCACGCGCACTCCAGCCATGCCGCTGGGCACAATCACAATGCCAGCCGAGATCAGCAGCGGAGCCCAGGCCAGCATCACCAGCGCGACCGAGGTGCGCCAACGGAAATCTGGAGCGACTTCGGTGGCTGCTTCGGGGTCGGGATGCAAGCGGCGGCGCTGGTAAGCGATCAGCAAGTAAGCATCATAGGAGAGAATTCCGGCGGCAATCACGAACATCGCGATTCCCGCGCTCAATAGCAAATACTTCAGTAACAGCATGGCGGTGCTCCTTTCATTTTTGTGGAGAGTATTTCGTAGTTTGCGGACGGCGCACAAAAGCGACGCGCACGATTTGTCCGAAGATGAGTTCCTCGATCAGCAGCGACGCGGCTAGCGAGAATGTCAGTCCGCCGACGATGATCAGGCCTTGCAGCATCGTTTCCATAACCAGCTCCCATGCCCTCGCCAGAAGAAAAAGCAAGCGGAGAGCCAGAACTCGTCGGCTGAAAACAAATGAATTGATGTCGGACAAAGGCGGGATTGTGTGTCCTCAGGAACGCGGGCGTGGGCGCGGTGACACGAGGTTCTATTCGAGCGCGGCTGGACTTCTTGCGAGCGACACGACTGATTTCCGCAAACGACGTTGCGGAGACCTCCGCCGCGCGGAACTGCTGTCAGCGAACCGACCTCAGCGAACTGAGACGGTGGTGAGACGCTTGGGCCCGGCTTCCAGGATGTGCTCTGGACACTCGGCCATCATCAGTTTGAAGTTCTCGATGAAGCGAGCCGCGAGCGCATCGTACTTGTGAAAATACTCGTCGCGGCTGGGCCAGGTATTCGCCGGATCGAGGATCTGCGACGGCACTCCCTCGCAGTGCACAGGGACCTCGAAGCCAAAGACCGGGTCCTTTCTGTACTCCACCTTGAGCAAGGAGCCGCTGAGCGCGGCATTCAGCAGGGCGCGGGTGTGATGGATGCTGATGCGCTTGCCTACGCCGAACGGTCCGCCCGTCCAGCCCGTATTTACCAGCCAGACGTTGGAGCCGTGCTTTTGGATTTTTTTCTTCAGCAGCTCGGCATAGGCCAGCGGATGATGGACCATGAACGGGCCGCCGAAACATGTGCTGAAAGTCATCTCGGGTTCTACGCCGAGCCCGATCTCGGTGCCGGCAATTTTGCTGGTGTAGCCGGAAACGAAATGGTAGATGGCCTGATCCGGGTTGAGTTTGGAAATAGGCGGCATTACGCCGGAGGCGTCGCAGGTTAGAAAAATGACATTTTCCGGATGCCCGGCGCGCTTCTCCGGCAGATGATTCGCGATATAGGAGAGCGGATATGCCGCGCGCGTGTTCTCCGTTACCGTGTAGTCGTTTAAATCCAGATGGCGAGAGACCGGGTCGAAGGTGACATTTTCGAGCACCGTGCCAAATCGCCGCGTGCATGCGTAAATCTGCGGCTCGGCGTCGGGCGAAAGGCGAATCACCTTGGCGTAGCAGCCATCTTCGAAGTTGAACACTCCGTTATCGCTCCAGCCATGTTCGTCGTCGCCGATCAGGTGTCGCTTGGGATCGGCGGAAAGCGTTGTTTTGCCGGTGCCCGACAGCCCGAAGAAAATTGCCACATCGCCGTCCGCGCCAACGTTGGCCGAGCAGTGCATGGAAAGCACGCCCTGCAGCGGAAGCAGGAAATTCAACACGGTGAAGATGGTCTTCTTGATCTCTCCGGCGTAGCTGGTGCCGCCGATGATGGCCAGCCGTTCTCGGAAATTGATGATGATGAATGTTTCCGAACGGGTGCCGTCGACCATGGGAGAGGCTTGAAACGAAGGCGCCGCGATCACCGTGAATTCGGGCAGGTGGCGCTGCAGCGCATCCTGACTCCGAATCTTCAGGAACATGGTGCGCGCAAACAAACTGTGCCACGCCTTTTGCGTGATGATGCGAACGGGCAGGCTGTACTCGGGGTCGGCGCCCGCGTAGCAGTCCTGCACAAAAACGTCACGCCCCTGTAAATATCCCTGCAGGCGCGCGAGCAGGGCGCTGAAATTTTCGCTGGTCACGGGGCGGTTGTACTGTCCCCACCAGATTTTGTCCTCGGTGGATTGTTCGCGCACCACGAATTTATCGGCCGCGGCGCGCGCCGTGTGTTTGCCGGTATTCACCACCAGCGGCCCGAGGTGCGAAAGACTGCCTTCGGAGCGGAAAATACTCTCCTCATAAAGCGCCGGAGTCGGGAGATTCCAGTAAGCGCGCCGCAGATTCACCAGTCCATGATTGGCGAGGCCGTAAGCGCTGGCCAGTTTCCCTGCCTCCTTCACTGCGGGAGATTGCACGTCGAGGTAGATGTTCATTGCCAATCCCTCACCAGTTTGCGGTCGCCGAGGTAGAGTTCGTTCGAGGAATTCGGATCGAGCGCCCACTTGATGCGATCCAGGCCCTCGGTGATATCGCGTATGGTGCCGCAGTAACTCAGCCGCAGATGGCCTTCGAAGCCGAATTCCTTTCCCGGCACCGTGACTACCCGCACTTTTTCCAGCAGAAAATTAGAGAGCTTCTGCGAATCTTTCATGTAAGCGCTGAAATCGGGGAAGCAGTAAAAAGTGCCTTCCGGCTTGTGAACTTTTACGCCGTCGAAAGCGTGCAAGCGCTCCATCATCACGTTGCGGTTGTTTTCGAGCGTGACACGTAAGCTGTCGACTGACGATTGCACGCCGTTGAGCGCGCCCACCGCCGCCCACTGCCCCGGGGAAGATGGCCCCGAGGTCTGTTGCGACTGGATGGTCGCCATGGCCTCGATCAGCGGCTGATTGGCGATCGCCCAACCGATGCGGAAACCGGTCATGGCATACATTTTCGAAACGCCGTTGATCACCACCACCTTCGATTGTTCAAACGGAGCCTTCATGAAGTCGTAGCCGTTGGGCGTGGTCTTGCCGTCGAACACCAGCCGGTTATAGATGTCGTCGAGAATCAGATAAAAGCCGCGCTTCTCGCAAAACTCCACCATCT
>JBEKED010000133.1:0-10303 GCA_050014035.1 Terriglobales bacterium | reverse complement strand
TGGCGGCGCCCTTCAAGAGCGCCCGAACTTCTTTGAGCGCCTTGTCGGCGTCTCCCATATCGGCTTCTTGTGCGGCCAGCACCATCTTCAATTGCGGGCTGGGGAGTTTCTGCACTGCTTCTTTGGACGTATCGAGCGCCTTCTGCCATTCCCTGGCTTCGCGCCAGGTATCGATAATCTGCTGATAGCCGCGCTCGATGTTGTCGTCCCCACCCAGGGCGATGATCTGGCGGAAGGCTTCGTTGGCGGCCTGATTGTTGCCCTGATCGCGGTAGATTGTACCTAGCCTCTCTAAGAACACCGCCCGATTGCTCTTCTCTCCGCTCGAGTATTTGCCGTCGGGCTTTTCCGATTTCGCCAGCAAGTCGCGCATGATCGGAATCGCTTCGTCGTAACGGCCCTGCGCTTGATAGATGGCGGCGATGTTGTAGGGAACTTCAAGCGAGTCCTGCACCATGGACTCAGCTTTCTTCAGATTCTCGAGCGCGAGATCGAACTTGCCTTGCTTGCGATAGATTTCCGCAATGCGAACATAGGTCTGCGCATCTTCCGGATTCGCGTCCGCAATCACTTTGTATTGTTCGAGAGCGGCATCGGCTTGGCCATCGTTCAGCAGGTTCTGCGCCAGCCCGCGAATTGCGTCCAGGTTGTCGCGGTCGAGTTCAATGGCGTGCCGATAGGCGTCGATGGCTTCCTTGAATTGTTTTTGCTGCTCGTAGGTGTAACCGAGCGCCGAATAAAGTTTGGCCGAACGTTCGGTGTTGGGCACCGAACTAAGCACCTGAGTGGCGCGAGCCGTGTCGCCCAGCTCGTTGTAGAGATAGGCGAGCGTGGTCACCGCCTCTTCGGAATCCGGTTGCAGCTTCACCGCGATCTTGAATTCGCTCTCCGCTTTTTGCAGATCGTTGTTCAAGCGATACAGGCGCCCGAGAAGCAGGTGGTCATCCATGCTGTCGGGTTGCAGGCGCACGATTTGTTCATACTGCTCGATGGCCAGTTTCAGAATACTCTCGGAACCGTTGCCCGACTGCATATCGCCTAGCGAGCGCAGATAAATCCGTCCCAGCAGGCGGCGGGCTTCGAGGTTGTTGGGGTTTTTCTTGATTATGTCTTGCGCCTCGACCACGGCGTCGCGAATGCGCCCGGTCTTGGCATAGAGCTCGGCGAGTCCGGAGGTCAGGTAAGCCGAAGTCGGATCGGCATCAATCGCGGCGCGGTATTCCTCGATCGCCTTATTGGCCAGCTCGCTGCGGCCGTAAGTGGCTACTTGTTCCTCGTACATGTGCGCGAGGGCGAAGTGGTAGTAGGCGGCGGCGCGGTCGGGCGTCTTGAGGGCAGGCTGAGAGCCTGCGGCAGCGGTAGATTCCGGAGGGCGCGCTGACGGATTTTGCCCCCATAAGCCCTGGGCCGGCAAAAACGACCCCGCAACCACAACACTGACAATCCCCAACAGTTTTTTCATGAACAATCCTGAGACCCGTAAATACAAACTCACACTTCCGTTGGATGCTGATCCGCGGCAATCCGGATTTTCTTATTCTACCCTTGCCAAGGCCCTCCGCGCCGAGAAAGCATAAGACGGAATTACAGCCGGAGGTACAGCGGCTTTGGGGGAAATTGTCAAGGAAAGTAAAGGGTAGGTAGAGTCTCAGTTTGATCGTTCTAGAAAAATTGTCATCCTGAGCGAAGCGAAGGACCTGCTTTTGCCGGCAGCATTTCCACTTTTGGGTCGCTTACTCTTCAAACTGCGACACTCCCCAAAGAGTAACGTGTGGTGACGGGGCTTTGCACGCCCGGGGTAGAGTCCCGCTTCCACACCGCTAATGTCTGAAATGCCGTATCCCGGTAAAGATCATGGCCAGTCCACGCCGGTCGGCAGCTTCGATGACCTCCGCGTCGCGCACCGATCCTCCGGGCTGAATGATGGCGGTGGCGCCCGCTTTGGCGATCTCCTCGACGCCATCCGGAAAGGGAAAGAAGGCATCGGAAGCCGCCACTGTACCCTTCAACGGCAACTGCGCCTTCATGGCGCCGATTTTGCAGGAGTCGACGCGGCTCATCTGTCCGGCTCCGACGCCCACGGTTTGCCCATCGCGGGCGTAGAGAATGGCATTCGACTTCACATGCTTGCAGACTTTCCACGCGAACAGCAGCGCCCGCTTTTCTTCCGGTGTCGGCGGACGCTTGGTAACAACTTTCAAGTCGGCTTCGGCCAGCTTGTGCAGATCGGCATCCTGAACGAGCATGCCTCCAGAAATATTCTTCAGAACCCAGTTCTGCTGTCCGGCGGGAACTTCGACCAGCCGTAGATTCTTCTTCGAGGCAAACGCCGCCTTCGCGCCGTCATCGAATGCGGGCGCGGCGATGACTTCCAGGAATAGCTTGGCCATCTCGCCGGCGGCTGCGGCATCCACCACGCGGTTCACTCCGATCACTCCGCCAAACGCCGAAACCGGATCGCATTCGAGCGCCCGCACATAAGCCTCAGCGAGCGTCTTGCCGGTCGCGGTTCCGCACGGGTTTGTATGTTTGATGATGGCGCAAACCGGCTCGTCAAACTCCTGCGCCAAATCCCATGCCGCTTGCAGATCGACAATGTTGTTATAGGAAAGCTCTTTGCCCTGCACCTGACGCGCGTGCGCCACGCCCAAGCCCGAGCCGTCGGCATACATGGCGGCTTTCTGGTGCGGATTCTCTCCATAGCGCAGGTCGGCCACTTTTTGAAACGCCAGCCGCAGAGTTCGCGGAAAACCTTGCGCCGGTTTTAACTCGAAGTCGCCGCCCACGCGTTCGAGGGTCGAGGCGATGGCGGAATCGTAAGCCGCCGTCGTGGCAAACGCCTTCTGCGCCAGCCGCCACTTCGTTTCGCGGGACAGAGTATTGCCCGAGTTCGCCATCTCCTCGGCAATTGCGCCGTAATCGGCGGGCGAAGTGACGACCGCCACATCCTGAAAATTCTTCGCCGCCGAACGGATCATCGAAGGCCCGCCGATATCGATGTTTTCAATCAGCTCATCAAAGTGCACACCCGGCTTGGCTGCGGTCTTTTCGAAGGCGTACAGGTTGACGACGACCATGTCGATGGCCGGAATGCCATGCTCGGCAATCGCCGCCCGGTGCCTGCTGTCGTCGCGGCGATGCAGGATGCCTCCGTGCACTTTCGGATGCAGCGTCTTGACGCGCCCATCCAGCATTTCAGGAAATCCGGTGAGCTCAGAAATATCGGTCACGGCGATGCCGGAATCGCGCAGCAGCTTAGCCGTGCCTCCGGTAGAAACCAGTTCGACGCCGAAAGCGGCGAGTTTGCGGGCAAACTCCACCAGCCCGGATTTATCGGTAACACTGAGAATGGCGCGCTGAATCTTAGGCATCAGAACCTCGGGAGCGGTAAGAAAAATGAGAGAAGGAAGATTTTATCAGTTGGAGTGGAGTTCTCAGTTCCCGGTTCTCAGTCTTCAGCGCTGGACACGTCAAGCTCTGTCGATTCCTAGGCGGAAAAAGTCAGAAGCAGGCAACCAAAAACCGGAACAGCGATGAAGAGGAAGTTGAGAACCGAGAACTGCTACTAGGTCTTGGCCTTCGCCTTCAGCTTGACGTGTCCGCCCTGCATCTCGACCGAGTACTCCACCGTGGCGCAGCCGTGCTGCTGGCGCAGTTCGCTGGTCTTCTTCCTGACGAACGCCGCGAAGGAACCGAGGTCGCCGGTGACCTTCTCTCCTGATTTTTGCTTGGCCTCGGTGAGGGCGTTGTAGAGGGATTCGACTTGCTTGCGTTCGCTCGAGTTGCCAGAGTACTGGACGGTAAAGGGCTGGTCAACTCCGGGAGTGGGCGTCTCAGCGCCAGCGGGATGTGCCTGGCGCGCGAGACCGTATACCGGGTGATGTTGCTGTCCGCGCTCTTCGTTGGGGCGCACACCCTGCACCGAGAGCATCGCTTCATAGGGCTGGCGATAACCCTCTTCGCGAATCCGCATTTTCTTGCGCCACAGGTCGCTTTGAATGGCGTAGCGCTGCGCCATCTCGTTGTACTTGAAACGCTGCGAAAAATTCAGCCGCGCGCTGTCGCTGAATTTGCGGATCAGCGAGAGAACCTTCCATTCGATGTCGGTGGGAGGCCGTTTGCTGGAACCATTGAAGAAAATCTCGTACTCGATCTTCAGGCGGCGCAGTTGATGATCGAGCAGACCTAGTTCTTCTTCTGTGGTCACGAGGATTCCCCAGTCCCTACTGTAGCGTTGCCAACACGGCTTGGCGAGGTTCCCACCGGTCAGGCCAGAGATAGTACGAAAGTACCTAAAGGCAGCTCTCAGTTGTCAGCTGTCAGTAACACCCTGCACGCGGCCGTCTAGACAAAAACGAGGGATTGCTCGGGATATTGGGAGGAAAACCGGAGGGGTCTGACTGATAGCTGAAAGCTGAGAGCTGTTTTACTTCGTGCTCGCCGCCATCTTTTTCACCATCGCCAGCACCAGCTTCCGGTCGCTGTCGTTCAGGTTCGCAGAATAGCGCCGCATCTGACTCAGGAAGCGCACTTCATCGTCGGAGAGCTGCGGCAACCCTTTGTGGCTGTGCCCGTGGCTGTTGCTGCCTTCGGCAAAAAATTGCGACAGGGCCAAATCCATTGCCCCGGCAATCTTGGCCAGCGTATCCAGCGACGGGATGGTGTGACCGTTCTCAACGCGCGACAGGTAGCAACGCAACAGGCCGGTGCGTTTTTCGATGTCGCCCTGGGACATGCTGCGCTGGAGCCGGAAACTGCGGATGGTCTCGCCGATATTCATAAGTACGCGATGAACTCACAATCCAAAAAAAAGATGGCTGCATAGTAACCAGAATGGTACCGTCTGGCAAGTGGGAATTGTTGTCTCGTCTTCGGCCCTGATTTTAAGCACGTTCCCGGGAAAGGTCAGGCATCGCTTTCGCGATTTAGTTAAGTTTTCAAGTCCGATGCCCAGCTAGGGCTGCATTGCCATCAGGGCCTGCCTCCATTCACTTTTTCAAGGTCGCGGCCAGAAAGTCGACGGTGCGCCGCCAAGCATCGGCGGCATCCTCCGGCCGATACCCTTGTTTGTTGTTCGGATTTTCAAAGGCGTGTCCCGCCTCGGGATAAATTTTCACTTCGATCTTCTTGCCGAGTTGTTCCAGCGCTTGCTGAAACTTCTTCACATCTTCCGGCGTGATGCCGCGATCCTGTCCCCCGAACAATCCCAGGATGGGCGCGTTGATCTTTTTCAGGTCGGAAGGGTCGGTCGCCAGATGCCCATAGTTGATAACCGTCGCGGCCAAATGCGGCTCGGCGAGCGCCGTATCGAGCGAGTAGCCTCCGCCCATGCACCAGCCGATCGATCCGATCCGGTCCTTCTTGACATTGGCTTGCGCCGTCAGAAAATCGTAAGCGGCGCGCAAATCACGAGTCGCCCGGTCTTCGGGTAGTCCGCGCATCAGTTCATGAGCCAGGTCTGCGTTATCAGCGACTTTGCCGCGATACAAATCGACCGCCAGAGCAACGTATCCCTGATCGGCAAGTTTGCCGGCCTGTTCCTTGACCCAGCCATTCAGTCCCCACCACTCGTGAATCACAATGAGCGCCGGAAACGGCCCTTTGCCAGCGGGAGTGTAGAGAATTCCACTGACCGTCTCGTCTCCAGACTTGTAGGAAACAGGCTTGCCATCAGCGGCAAAAGCGGGCGCGGACGATAAGAAACACAAAATCAGCGAGAGCAGAAGACTCTTCACATAACCGCTTTGCAGGCGACTATTTTGCATGCGACAACCTCCAAGATTCGTATCAGGGTATGGCTTCCGCGATACCGTAGTTTCGGCAGCAATACGAGAAATCGTGCGCATAGGTACTCACCCCTGGGAGGAACACATTGTAAAGCAATCGGGTGATCAGGTCATCGGGGGATCGAGCGATGGAAAATCAAAAGCGTTTGATCTTGGATGACCCGATCACCCGATGGCCACATCACCCGATGGAATTACGGAGTTGGCTCGAACAGCGGCCAGAGCCGGTCGGCGGTGACGCGGTAGATGGCGTAGGCGCTGCCGTTGTCAAAGGTGCGCCGGAAGAGCAGTTCGCCGCGGCCATCGCCGTCGGCGTCGACGGCATCGATCAGTTCCATCCGCGGAGTGACGTCGAGATGATGTGAATCGGTCTGCGAGAAAAAAAGTTTTCGTAACTCGCCCTCGAGGTTGGTGCGGGCGATCAGCGTGATTTCTTTAGGTTCTTCGACGGTTGCGGTCGCGCCGGCAGGGGCGGCGGCGTGAGTTTTGGCTGACAGCACGAGCACGGGCTCGTTCGAACTGGAAAGATCAAAAATGCGCAACCTCACATCGTCGAAGGGCGGCTGCGGAGGCTTGTTGGCGGCTTTGTGCGTGGATTTGCTTGTAGACGACTTCTTGCCCGCGGCGGCGTCTTTGGTGGACACGCTTGCTGGCGGGCTAAGCTGCTTCGCGGCCAGTTCGAGCATCTTCTCGCGATAGCCGGCTTCTTCCTCCGGTTTCATATCAAAGGTGTAAGGACGCGGATCGGGGCCGCCGACATCGGAAATTGCAGGGATAGTAATGATCTTCGGAGACGCCGCGGCGGAGTCCTTGGCCGACGTCGCGGTACCCGAGGCCGGCGTAGTGTCTTCGTCGAACGTTGCATAGACATCGCGGCGCTCAGTCGATTCCGGCTTTCCGCGCCGCAAGCGGGGACGATTCGGATCTTGGATCGGCTCCTCCGACCGGGGAACCGGCGCAGATGTCTTCGCGGGTTCTGGCGGCGGAGCTGTTTTTGCGGCCTCCGGGGTCGCTGGCGGCTTCGCAGTGTCGGACGAGTTCGGTGGAGTCGGCGCGGTGGCTCCGGGCGCCGTCGGCGGCGATGCCGCAGGGGTCGCCGGTTTCTGCTCGTCCTTCTTGTCGGAACTGCTTTCCGAGTCGCTGCTTCCAGCGCGCCGGTGTAACACAGGTGGACCGTTATCGTCCTCAACGATCACGGGCGCGGAGTACTTCTTAGGTTTCTTCGGGTCAATCGCTCCTGCCGGAAGCCAGGTGCCTTCGGCGATCCAGGTGTGATTCAGTTGTCCCGGCTGCGTGATGGTGAAAACGCCTTGCGAGACGCCGCTGCGAAAGCCTTCATAGACAATGCCAAAGTCGAGCGCCAGGGGAATTGGCGCGGCTTTATACGAGCCGGCATCATAAAATTTTCCATCCATCATGATGGCAATAGGGATGAAGCGGGCCTTTTTGCCGGTGGGCGAAAGCTGCACCAGTCCCAGCGCGCGCGGTCCCTTGTCCACGGGCTTGCGTCCGTACTGCGGAATCGAGACCTGGGCCCGGAGCAAAGTACCGGCGACCAACAGCGCGACCGCGCAGATGACGGCGATCCTCCCGTTGCGATATAACTTGCGATGTGACCAAGACCGGTGAGGAGAAACTTCCATGGAAGTTAATGATAAATCCCCAGACTTCAGTACGACGGACGAGAACGGCAAAGAGGTTGCCTTAAAAGACTTTCGCGGCAAGACCGTGGTGCTTTATTTCTATCCCAAGGCCGATACTCCGGGCTGCACCAAGGAAGCCTGCGGCTTTCGCGACAGTTACGCGGCCATCAAGAAGACGGGCGTGGTGTTGCTCGGAATTTCGAAAGACACCGCGGCCTCGCAGAAGAAATTTCAGGAGAAGTTCAGTCTGCCTTTTCCGCTGCTGGCCGATCCAGAAAAGAAAATCGCAACGATGTTTGGCGTGGTCAAAGAAAAGAACATGTACGGCAAGAAAGTAGAAGGGATAGCGCGGACGACCTTTGTCATTGGTCCCGACGGCAAGATCAAGCACATCTTCAACAACGTAAAAGCCGAAGGCCACGCGGACGAAGTGCTGGCGTATTTGAAAAGTCAGAAGTGAGAAGTCAGATTGCAAGAGTGAAACCCCGCTGGTGCAAGTTGTGAAATCGGCTCCTCGGCCTTCCCTCTGCAATCTGACATTTGATCTCTGTCTCGCCCTAACTTCTGCAATTTGACTTTTGACTTCTGCAATCGGTCAGCTCGAATGTTCGCGTCCTCAACACCTCTCAAGCCCGTCTTCTTCAATCGCGATCCGCGGCAAGTAGCGCGCGCGCTGCTCGGGAAATTGCTGATCCGCAAAACGCCACGCGGAATTCTTGCCGGCCGCATCGTCGAAACCGAAGCCTATCTCGGCGAGGGCGACGCGGCGGCGCACTCCGCGGCCGGCAAAACGGCGCGGAATGCCGTGCTCTTCGGCCCTCCCGGACGCGCTTACGTGTACTTCATCTATGGCAATCACTACTGCCTGAATGTCTCCTGCCTGCCCGACGGAGTTCCCGGCGGCGTCCTCTTTCGCGCCCTGGAGCCGGTGACGGGCATTGCGCAAATGGCGAAGGCACGACAAATCGAAGTAGAGGATGCGACCACCCTCGCAAAGATTTCTTTTCTCAAGAAGATTTCCTCCGGGCCGGGACGCCTGTCCGAAGCCCTGGGAGTCACGCGCGAGCGCGACAATGGCAAAAATCTGGCCAGCCCACGCTCCGACCTCCGCATTGTCGATGATGGCTATCGCGTGCGACGAGTCACGGTCACGCCGCGCATTGGGATCGTGAAGTCCGCCGAGCAGCCGCTGCGCTATCTCATTGACGGAAGTCCCTTTGTCTCTGGACGGAGTGGCTAACGTCCTGCCGCCGCTAACACGCCGTCGCGACCTGCGCTCGCGCCGCCTCGGACTGCTGCTTCACTTGGGGTCAGCGTTCAGAACGAGATTGTCGATCAGGCGCGTGGTTCCGACGTACGCCGCGACAGCGACCAGCGACCTCTGAGAGATGCTTTCGACCGGATCGAGCGTATACGGATCTACAATCTCGAAATAATCCAAACGGACTTCTGGCTCGCAGGCCATCACTCCTTTCGCAGCCGCAATGAGCTTCGCCGCGCTTCTTTCTCCGTCCCAGAATTGCCGCCGAGCTTCCTTTAAAGACCGTTGCAGCACGAGCGCGCGGCCGCGTTCTTCTTGATTCAGGTAAGCATTGCGCGAACTCATAGCCAGCCCGTCGGGCTCGCGCACGATTGGGCAAGCAACAATTTTCACTGGAAAATTCAGGTCGTGTACCATGCGCCGAATCACGGCGAGCTGCGCCGCATCTTTCTGCCCGAAGTACGCGGCATCGGGCTCAAGAATATGAAACAGTTTCGCAACGATCGTGGATACGCCG
Organism: Terriglobales bacterium; assembly: GCA_050014035.1. Classification (GTDB taxonomy): domain Bacteria; phylum Acidobacteriota; class Terriglobia; order Terriglobales; family Acidobacteriaceae; genus Acidiflorens. Next base: position 1,096 of record JBEKED010000133.1, on the reverse strand, counting down.
CGAAAATGGCCGGGGCGAGATCGTCCGTCGAGCTTTTCGCTCAGCCCTTCGACATGCACCCAGGTGACCGCGTCGTTGGAGCGCGGATAGATCTCTTCGACCGGCGGCGCGAACAGGATCTCGATCCCCTCGTTTTCCAGCAACTCGCAATCGCGATCGAACGGGCGCGGATATCTCGACAAATCTTCGGTGGGTCCGAATTGCGAGGGATTTACAAAAATGGATACCGCAACCGCATCGCATTGCGCTTTAGCAGCGCGCACCAGCGACAGGTGCCCTTCATGCAAAGCGCCCATGGTTGGAACCAGACCGAGCCGTTTGTGGCCGGCGCGGGCAGCCAGACAGGCAGCGCGAGCGTCCGTAATTCCAGTGCAAATTTTCATGTCGTATGCCGCGGAGCGAAGCTCCGCGGTTTGATCTGCTCAGGGCGCCTCGCGGTATTGCACGTCCAGTTCTTTGAGCGTTCCGAGCAGCAGCGCGCGATTCTTGCGCAGTTCCGCTTTCGCCTGATCGGATGGGTTAGCCAGCGCCGCTTGCGCAATCAGCACCACCCGGCCATACGGCCACGCGCTCGAGGGAAGCGCGACCAGTTCAGCCGGAATTTCCTCCACCTTCAAAATGTGGACCTCGCGATTGGAAAGATCGACGAATCCAATTCCATCTTCGCGAACCACGAAGTACGGATTCTTCCAGCCACCCATCTGCTTCAGCGGGGGATATTTTGCCGGATCCGGCATGGGGATGGACTCGAGCCCGGTCGGTTGCCGAATCTCCGCGGTCGGCGTCTGCGGAGGCTTCGAGCAAGCCATGAGAGCCCCCAGCAAAATCACAGCCGCGAAGGTTCGCCAAAATTTGATTTGCTCTACCCTGGTTTGCGACACCTTGGTTTGCACTACCTTGATTTGCGCTACGTGAATTGGCGCTGCCTCTCGCACGTCGACTCGCACCTGCTTTCGCACAAGGATTTCTCCGACCGCCATTATCGCTGTATGGCGTGCTTGCGGTGGAGTACCGTTTCGAGTGCGGCCTGGGTTTCTTTCGGCAAGTGGTAGCTCTCGGAGTCGTTGGGGAACTGGTGCGAAACCACATCGGCCTT
>JBEKED010000132.1:0-10362 GCA_050014035.1 Terriglobales bacterium | reverse complement strand
AAAATCGGTACGGAGTTGGCAAGTGAGCGCTCCGTAGTCAAGCGCTTGCGAAAGTTTGCCCCAGGAAATTTTGCCGTCGGGTATCAGCACCAGGCTGTGCATGTCGCCGCGGGCAGCGTAGGCGGCCATCGAGGCTGAAGTGTTGCCCGTAGATGCGCACGCCACCCACTTGAATTTTCCCTGATGCGCAGATGAGGCAGCAACCGTCATGCCCGTGTCCTTGAACGACGCGGTCGGGTTCATGCCCTGATGCTTGGCGTGGAGATTCTCCACCCCAGTAGCGCGCGCGCACCGTGGCAAGTGATAGAGCGGCGTGTTGCCCTCGCGCAGCGTGATGGCATGCTCTTCGGGAATATGCGGAAGAAGCTCGCGGAAACGCCAGACTCCGCTCTGGTCAAGCGCCTCGCGCGAAGTACGGCGCTGGAGCCAGAGTGCCTTCAACGCCGCGGCATCGGAAATCAGCGGCGCAGAAATCCATCCTGGGAAAAAGAATTCCAGGAGGTCGCCGCACGCAGCGCAGCGAAAGTCCTTACCAGCGGAGTCGGGGGTGGCTTTGCAGGCGATGCAACGCAGGCGAGCTGCGCTTTCGACGTTTTGTGTAGTCGAGGTTTGAGTGGTCGACAAAGGTATGATCCGCGGTTCGCGACAGATTGCGCTCGCCTTTAGATCATACGGCAAGCCCGTGCTGGCTTGGCGCGATTCGCGTTCGAATTCTCAGGCACTACCGCGCGGACGAGGACCTCCGCGCCACACGAGCTAGTACTGGGTGCTGTAAATCACGCTGTTGAAATTGTCGTTGTTGAAATTAAAGCCCGCACACCAGATCTGATGATGTTTGCCGGCTATGGTGTGGTCCGAGCAAGACCCCATCTCCGAGTTGGTGGTGACATCAACCGACCAGGTGTTGCCGCCGTCGGTCGAGAAATACATGCCGCCCACGTCGGTGTAGACATTGCCGCCGCCCGCCCAGCCGGTCTTGCCATTCAGAAACAAGATGGACCGAATCGGCCACGGCCCGTCCAGAGTGCGGCCGCTCCAGGTCTGGCCGCCGTTGGTGGTGACGTGCACCCAGCCTTCGACATTGGGAGAAATTTCACCCCCGCCAACCCATCCGTCTTTATCGTTCAGGAAGAAAACCGGACCATCGAAGACGGAATCGACCGAAGGGCCGCAGGTCCAGTCGGAGCCGCCCGTAAGGCTGGTGCAGAAGTTGATGCCGGAAGCGCGAGCGTGCAGGTTGTTGAGAAAAGAAAACTGCGCGCCGAACCAGCCGCCATCGGGATTGGCGACCGCGCTGTTCCAATCGGAAAGTCCCGCGCCGCCATCGGTCGTGTACTCGGCGAGCGTATCGGGATCGCCGCCAGCGGGGCCCAAAGTCAATATGATGCCATCTTGTTTCTTCACGAAGCGCACTTGCTGCAACCACTCCGGACCGGGGCTCATGTCGCTGCTCCACGTGCTGCCGCCATCTTCCGTCCAGCGGAAAACGCCATAAGCACCACCCGAGCCATCAAAGAAGCCCGAGATGACCACCTTCTTCGTGGTGAGAGCGGCGACGCCGTAAAAATAATCGCTCTCAGCATCACTCAGAGTTTGTGGCACCCAGCTATTGCCGCCGTCGGTCGTCTTCCAAACCTGGCCCAATTCGCCCACGGCATAACCAATCTTGTCGGTGGGGAAAGCAATGTCGTGAATGATCACCCCGGGCAAAGTGGCAAGTAACTGCCAGGTATTGCCCGCGACTTCGCGGCCGCTCGCGCTGGGGTGGGCAATCGCGTGCGTCGCCGACGAACGCTCGGCGGCAAGCTCGTTTCGAGAGGAAGAGACGGGCACACTGCCCGCAACGTGATGAGCCGGTTTTGCGAAGTCCTGCGTGAACGAGAGCGAGCTAATGAGCAACACCGGAAGGAAGCGAGAAAGCCAGCGACGCATTAAGTATCTCCTAAGTATTCCGACCGGAGATGTTACCACAGGCACCCAACGGCTCAACTGCGCATTTTCCAATCGATTTCTCTACCGCAAATAGGCATCTGTCTTATTCATCCAGTCGGCGCGCGGCGGATTGAAAATGTCGAGATCCACGGTATCCGCCAGCGCCTCGGCCGAGTGCGGCATGTCCGGCGGAATGGTGAGAACTTCGCCCGCATTCACCACGATCTCTTTGCCGTCGATGCCAAACTTCAGCGCGCCTTCGAGCACGTAAGTGATCTGCTCGTTGTGGTGGCTGTGCTCGGGCACGACGCATCCTTTCTTGAGCAGGACGCGGGCCAGCATCACGTTTTGCCCAACCACGAAGTGGCGGCCCAGCAAGGGGTTCAGGGCTTCGACTTCGACGGAGTTCCAGGGGATGTGGCGCAGTTCAGCTTTGGGCTTGCCTTTTAGGACTGTGGCTTTGAGCGCGACTTTACGTGCCGGACGTGCCGTTTTCGTTTTCCTGGCTGCAGAATTTTTTGCGATGGATTTTAGCTTTTTCTTTTTCATAGCGGTGGCTCCAAGCTCAAAGAAGGATATTACAGACGCCAGGCCGTGTCTAAAGTATTGCCGCGGCCGAACGGCACGGGTAATCTTTAAGAGGCGGCGGGTTTGTGTAGAGACGGGGCTTGCCCCGTCTGCTCTGGATGCCGCGGGAGGCGCGGCAAGCCGCGTCTCTACAGGAGAATCAAATGAAGAAGCACACATTCCGTCAGGAAACCGAGGCCGTACGCGGCGGCGCCAGCCTCGCCAAGAAGAACGGCCCGCTCTCCACGCCGATCTATCAGACTTCCACTTTCGAAGTCACCGACATGCAGGAGCAGCTGCGCGTCACGCCCACCGACCAGTTCTACACACGTTACGGCAATCCCACGAACACGGTGGCCGAGAATGCCATCGCCGAACTGGAAGGCACGGACGCCGCGCTGCTTTTCTCATCGGGCATGGCAGCGATCACGACTTCGATCCTCTCGCTGGTGAAGGCAGGGGACCACATCGTGGCGCAGCGCGATATTTACGGCGGCGTGATCAAGTTCCTGTCGCAGTGGCTGCCGAAACTCGGAATCGAAACCACGTTCGTCGATACCAACAACATCGAACAACACGAGCGTGCCATCCGTCCCAACACAAAACTCCTGCACGTAGAATCGCCGACGAATCCAAATGTGCGCGTCGTCGATCTGGAAAGGATTGCCGCACTCGCTCGTAAACACGGCCTCATCACCACCATCGATTCGACTTTTTCCACGCCCGTCAATTGCCGTCCAGCGGAGTGGGGAATCGATCTGGTGCTGCATTCAGGAACAAAGTATTTTGGCGGGCATTCCGACATCATCTGCGGCATCGCCACCGGACGCCGCGATTTGATTGAGCAGATTCATTCCACGCGCACCACGCTCGGCTGTTGCATGGATCCGCACGCCGCGTTCCTGCTGCTGCGCGGGATCAAGACCTTGGCCGTCCGAGTCGAACGCCAGAACCAAAGCGCGCTGCGGATTGCCGAGTTCCTGAGCCAGCATCCGAAGGTCGCGCGCGCCCACTACCCGCTGCTGAAGAGCCATCCCGACTATGCAATTGCCAAAAAGCAAATGGCGGGCGCAGGCGCCGTCGTCAGCTTCGAGGTAGAAGGCACGGGCGCCGACGCCTGCCGCGTAGCCGAGGCCCTGAATCTGTTTACCCTGGCGCCCAGCCTCGGCGGGGTGGACTCGCTGGTGACCATCCCGGTGCTCACTTCACATGCCATGATCACGCCCGAGTTGCGAAAAAAAATGGGCGTGACCGAACAGATGATCCGCCTCTCCGTAGGTATCGAGCACGTCGACGATCTGATTGCCGATCTGGAGAAGAGCCTGGCTGTGCTCACCGGCACGCGAAAAGAAGCTGTGCTAGCGGATTAAAATGCAGATTAAAAGCTAGTGTGGTGACGGGGCTCTGCCCCGTCAAGCGGGGCAAAGCCCCGCTTCCACGCAACCCTCACTTCGCCTTCTCTTCCTTCGGAGGAATCGTCAGCCCAAAGATGGAAATCTGTCCTCGTCCCGCCACGTTCACTCCGCGGGCATCGTCGGAACTGGGCAAATAAAGCGTCTGGCAAAATTCGCAGCGATAGACTTCGGCGTTCGTTCCCCAGGCTTTCTCGACGCAGCCGCATTCCTTTTCGAGCACGTCCGCGGTGTAAAACCAGCGCTTCAAGTGTCCGCCGCAGAACTTGCCCTTCTCGTTTTTCTCGTTGCAGGAACGCTGGTCCAACTTCTTAATTTTGACTTTGTGGTTCGGAAGTTGCGGAATCGTACCCGCGCCAGCAGTCGCCGTCTCGCCGGAAGCCATGGAATCTCCTGTACACCGTCTAAGGCCGCTCGCCTGTTATTCTACTCAGCCCGCGTGCGGAGGCCAAGGCAACCGCGTCCGCTCGCGTCTCCACACGAGGTTGTATCGACATCCATCGCTCGTTGAGTGCACAATGGCTGGCGGCAATTATTACTGCGAATCCATAGACCCTGAAATTGGGGAGTAATGCAAATGGGCGACAAGAACCGCGATCGTGAACTAGGGATGAGCCGCGAGATTACTCGCCGCGATTTCCTGAATGGAATCAGCATCGCCGTCGGAACCTCCCTGCTAGCGAATTCTACTTGGCTGCACGCCTTTGGTATCCCAGAATCCCCATTCGCTCCAGAGAAGGACCCCAGTTATTACCCGCCCGCAAAAACCGGCATGCGCGGCAGCCACGACGGATCCTGGGAAGTAGCGCATGACTTACGCGATGGCAAGGACAGCGCCTGGGCAAATCCCGTCGACGACGCCGAATCGTACGATCTGGTTGTGGTCGGCGCCGGGATCAGCGGCTTAGCGGCGGCCTACTTCTACCGCAAATTTGCTGGACAACAATCAAAAATCCTTCTCCTCGACAACCACGATGATTTCGGCGGCCACGCCAAGCGCAACGAATTCCAAGCAGGCCAGCGATTGCTGCTGGGATACGGCGGGACGCAGTCTATCGAAGCGCCCGGCAATTACAGCAAGGTGTCGATTGGGCTCTTGAAAGAATTGGGAATCGAACCGCACCGCTTCTTCAAATACTACGACCAGAAATTGTTTGACTCGATGCATCTGCAGGAAGGCGTCTTCTTCGATCAAGAAACCTTTGGCGCCAACCGCCTCGTGCTGCAGAAGGGCCTCCACTATTTTGGCCTCACGTTCAACATGGAGAACGTCGCCCAAATGCCCATCGCCGAGGCTGCTCGCAAAGATCTGCTCCGCATCCAACACGCCCGCGTCGATTACTTGCCCGAACTTACTCCCGAGCAGAAAAGACGCAAGCTGATCAAGACCAGCTACAAAGATTTCTTGTTGGAATACGCCAAGGTTCACCCCGACGTGGTCAAAGTGCTTCAAACTTCAACTCACGATATCTATGCTGTCGGCATCGACGCCGTTTCGGCGAAAGACTGCGCGGTGAACGGATTCCCCGGCTTCAAGGGAATGACTCTCCCCAAGAGCCATGAGCAAAATCCCGAACTCGATGAGCCGTACATTTTCCATTTTCCGGACGGCAACGCTTCCATTGCCAGAATGCTGGTGCGATCGCTGGTGCCCGGCACGCTTCCCGGCCACACCATGGAAGACATCGTCACCGCCCGCGCGAATTATGCGCGCCTCGACGATACCTCTTCCCCGATCCGCATTCGCTTGAACAGCACCGCCGTGAGAGTCAAGCATGTCGGAGATGCAGACCCCGATCTAAGCGTAAAGACCGCGAAAGAAGTCGAAGTCACCTATGTTCGCGGCGGCCAGGCGCATCGCGTTCGCGGTGCGAACTGCATCCTCGCCTGCTACAACATGATGATTCCCTATCTGTGTCCGGAAATGTCGGCCAGACAAAAAGCGGCTCTCGCCTACTGCGTGAAGATTCCTCTGGTCTACACCAACGTGCAAATCAGCAACTGGAAGGCGTTTCAGAAACTCGGAGTGAGCGCCGTCTACGCTCCGGGATCGTACTTCACCAACATCACCCTGGATTTCCCCGTCTCCATGGGCGACTACCACTATCCCAGCTCGCCCGACGAATCCTGCCTGCTTCACCTTCTGCGCACTCCCTGCGCGCCCGGCGAAGATTGCAAAGACCAGTACCGCGCCGGGCGCTTCGAACTCGTCAGCACGCCCTTCGAAACGTTCGAGCGTAACGTGCGCGACCAACTCGGCCGCATGCTCTCCGCCGGAGGTTTCGATCCCGCGCGCGATATTCAGGCCATCACCGTCAACCGTTGGCCCCACGGATACGCCTACGAGTACAACGAATTGTTCGAGCCGCTGGACCGTCCGGCGTCGGAGCGTCCGTGTGTGACCGCCCGCCAGCCCTTTGGAAGAATCAAGATCGCGAACTCGGACGCCGACGGCCACGCCTACACTAATACCGCCATCGACCAGGCCCATCGCGCCGTGCGCGAGATCGTGGAAACGAAAAGCTAACGCCTAACTAAAACACCTTGCGTGGTGGCGCCTGATCCGCGCCCACGCGGCCCATGGTGATCTCGGCGACGAAATAGTTTTCGCCTATTATCGGACCGCCGGCCATGCGCCGCAACATCGCGATTTGACCTACGTGCGTGAGCGCGTCGGCAATCGGGCCCTGAAACAATTTTTCCTCGGAAACTTGGAGCGGCTTCTCCGACCCCAGGTAGTCGTCAAACTTTTTCAAGGCGGCGAAGAAACGCGCGCATTCTTGTTCCCAAGGCAGCGGCAACGAATCCTTCCACTCGCGGCGGCCTTCGGACATGGCCAGACCCCAATCCATCAAATCGCCAATGTGCGCCAGAATTTTTGCCGGAGTGCGCGAAGTTTCGGGCATTCCATATTCGGCAAAGCCCGGTCCAGCATTGCGGATCGCTTTCGCCCCGCGATAAGCGAGAGTAGCAAGAGTGTGGCGCAACAACACGCGGGAGTCGCTCATGGAAGACATTCCTCTCTTTTCGTTTTCAACAGACGCAAGCTACATATTGTTATCCCGATTGGCCTTTCTTGTCATCCCTCTTACGCGTCGCCGATCGCTTGCGCGAAGACGGGACGAGGGTGGTGTCCCACTTTGTCTCTTTAACCACGGAGTCGCAGAGTCACAGAGAAGATCTTGAACCTGTAAAAATCGCAAGGGAATGGTTCTTGCCAAGCAATCGTTTTTCTCTGTGTCTCCGTGACTCCGTGGTGGAATTTAACACACTACTGGGACGCAACCGGCGTTGCCGATTTCCCCGCCGCTCTGCTATTTTGAATGGTTTGCCGTTCCGCGTCGGCTGACCTATTTGATTACGAAGTGGGGTGAGACCTAAATGCCAGCCATCAAATTCCGGGGTGTGGACTTCATCGCTTTCGACTCCTTGCTCAATGACGACGAGCGCCTGGTGCGCGCGACCGCGCGCCAGTTCATCGAAGACAATCTCATCCCCATCATTGAGGAATGCAACCGCGCCGGCCGTTTCCCGCGCGAACTCGTCAAACCCATGGCCGATCTCGGATTCTTTGGCGCGTCATTAAACGGATATGGATGCGCCGGCATGTCAAATGTCGAATACGGCCTGGTAACGCAGGAACTGGAGCGCGGAGATTCCGGCGTGCGCTCGTTCGTCAGCGTGCAGTCGGCGCTGGTGATGTATCCGATCTACACCTTCGGGTCCGATGACCAGAAGAATACCTGGCTGCCGGCGATGCAAAAAGGCGAAAAGCTCGGCTGCTTCGGATTGACCGAGCCCGACTTCGGATCGAATCCCGGAGGCATGAGAACGCGCGCCCGCAAGGTCGGCAAAGAGTATGTGCTGAACGGTGAGAAGATGTGGATCACCTCCGGCACCATCGCCGACGTGGCCGTGATCTGGGCGAAGGTCGAAGACGAAGGCGATAAAGTCCGCGGATTTCTCGTCGAGACCGACCGCCCCGGATTCAAAGCCGACAACATTCACGGCAAATGGTCGCTGCGAGCGTCGGTCACGTCAGGCTTGTCACTCCAAGATGTGCGCATACCTGAGTCGAATCTGCTGCCCGGAACCGGCGGTTTGAAATCTCCGCTGATGTGTTTAAACCAGGCGCGCTACGGCATCGCGTGGGGAGCGGTAGGCGCGGCGATGGCGTGTTATGACTGTGCGCTGCAATATTCGTTGTTGCGAAAACAATTTCGTGATCAGCCCATCGCTTCTCATCAACTGGTGCAGGAAAAACTAGCGTGGATGATCAACGAGATCACGAAAGCGCAGTTGCTCGTGCTGCAAGTCGGCCGCCTGAAAGATGCCGGAAAAGTGCAGCACCAGCACATCTCAATGGCGAAAAGAAACAACGTCTGGATGGCGCTCGAGTGCGCCCGAATGTCGCGAGATATTCTGGGAGCAAACGGCGTGGCCGACGATTACCCCATCATGCGCCATCTGATGAACCTCGAATCAGTAAAGACCTACGAGGGCACGCATGATATTCACACGCTGATTATCGGGGCTAGCGTGACTGGAATTGATGCGTTCTAAAAGTGTCGCGGGGGACGCGCGAACACACTGCCCTTTAGCCGTAGAGTTCCGTCAGCAACTCATATGCTCTCCGCAGGTGCGGAATCACTATGCTTCCGCCGACCACCAGCGCCACGTTGAGGGCTTCTTCCTGCTCGGCTCGCGTCCCGCCCAGGCGATAGGACTGAATCACGTGATAGTTAATGCAGTCGTCGCAGCGCAGGGAGGCGGAGGCGACCAACCCCATCATCTCTTTGTATTTTGCCGGCACCGCGCCTTCGAGGTAGGCGTTGTGATCCAGGTTGTAGAAGCGCTTGACCAGGAAATTGTCGGCCTTGTGCACGTTGTCATTCAGACGGTTACGGTTGTCGAGAAAACGGCGGGCCAGTTCGCTTTTTTCCGCCACCTGCTTTTCGGAGAAGAGATAGGCAGGCTCCTTGCGGTCCTTCGTCGTGGGTTCAGCAGGCATGGGCTCAGTGGTCATGAGAAAAGATTAGCAGACGATTGGGTCGCCCCGGCCGCGTGGAGCAAAATCACTGCATGCTCTCGTTTTCCCTCGGCTGCACGCGGTTCGCGGGCGAGGGCGCCCGCGCCACACCAGCTGTGATGCTTGCCCTTCCATCTATCGCCCGAAGGGGATATATTCCTAGGTCGCATTTGTTAGGAGGAATTTATGGCCACTCAAACCCGCCCCGAACCGCATGCCAAAAAATTCGGAGAGAACATTGAAAGCGATCTGGCATTGGAATTTTTGCGCGTAGTCGAGAACGCGGCCATCGAGTCGGCGCGCACCATGGGCCAGGGCGATCGTCCGCTGAGCGACCAGGTGGCCACCGAGGCCATGCGCAAGACGATGGACACGGTCCCCATGCACGGCACCATCGTCATTGGCGAGGGCGAGCGCGACGATGCTCCCATGCTTTACATCGGCGAGCAGGTGGGTGGCCCCTATCCAGACGGACGCGACGTTCCCAGCATCGACATCGCCGTCGATCCGCTGGAAGGCACCAACCTCTGCGCCACCGGCGCGCCGGGAGCAATCACGGTGCTGGCGGCTTCGGAAAAAGGCGGGTTGCTGCATGCTCCCGACTGCTACATGGAAAAAATCGTGGTCGGGCCCTCGTGCAAGAACGCGGTTGAACTGGACGCTCCGGTGGCTGTCAACCTGAAAAATATCGCGCGGCGTCTGCATCGCGGCGTGGAGGACCTGGTGGTGATTGTGCTCGACCGTCCGCGGCACGAGAAGCTGATTTCCGATATTCGGAAGGCGGGTGCGCGCATCCGGTTGATTGGCGACGGCGATCTTTCGGCGGGCATTGCCGCGGCGGTGATTGGAACCGGAGTGCACGCGGTGATGGGCTCGGGTGGCGCTCCGGAAGGGGTGATCACGGCGGCCGCGATCCGCTGCCTGAACGGCTACATGCAAGGGCGCCTCGTGATCGACAAGCCGGAACTGGAAGAGCGCATTGCCAAGATGGGGATACGAGACAAGAACAGAATCTATGAGGCGGAAGACCTCGCTCCGGGGAAACAGATGATCTTCGCTGCGACTGGCGTGACTGAGGGCGCGTTGCTGAAAGGCGTCCGATTCTTTGGCGAGGGGACGCGGACTTCTTCGGTGATTCTGACTTTGCGGACGGGACGGGTGCGGTTTATCGAGAGCATTCACCTGGATAAGGGGCCGGATGTGCGGGTGCGGTTCTCTTGAGACAGTTCTCAGTTGTCAGTTGTCAGTTCTCAGTTGTCAGTTCTCAGTAAAACCTGGCGGTCCGGATTGGCGGGATTGTATGTACGAACGTTGTAACTACAAAGTGTTTCACGTGAAACGTTTTGTGCAGGTATAGTTGTACGTACAGGTTGTGCCGAACATGGCGGAAGTGGCCCACGAAAAGGCGCACGACAGGCGAAC
>JBEKED010000131.1:0-10902 GCA_050014035.1 Terriglobales bacterium | reverse complement strand
TTCGTGGCGCGCGCCAAGAAGATCAAAGTCGGCAACGGACTTGACGAAACGGTCGAGATGGGTCCCGCAGTGAACGAGAGCCAGCTCAAGACTGACCTCGAATACATCGAGATCGGCAAAGATGAAGGCGCCAAACTGGTGTGCGGAGGCCACCGGCTCGACAAAGGTATCTACGAGCACGGCTGGTTCCTCGAACCGACTGTTTTCACGGAAGTCGACCCCAAGATGCGGATTGCGCAGGAAGAAATCTTTGGGCCGGTAGTTTCGATCATTCCCTGCGACGGGATCGAAGACGCCATCGCCATCGCCAACAACATCGAGTACGGTCTGTCGTCGTCCCTCTACACAAAGGATGTAAACAAGGCGTTCGCTGCGGTGCGCGACCTCGATGCCGGCATCACGTATATCAACGCTCCTACAATCGGCGCCGAAGTGCACCTCCCATTCGGCGGCGTGAAAGCCACCGGCAACGGCCATCGCGAAGGCGGCATCGGTGCGGTTGACTTCTACACGGAGTGGAAGTCCGTTTACGTCGATTACTCCGATAAACTGCAGAAGGCGCAGATTGATCGGGCGGAGTAAGGCAATCTACCGCGGCGACGCAGAGTGCGCCGAGGTTTTTGGAAGGATTATGCTCGGCGTCCCGGCGGTAATTTGAGTTGGATTATGTCCATCACACAGCTTCGCGAAATTACTCCCGCATCCCGTCTCGAAAACGTCCGCTACGCTATCCGCGATCTGGCCTGCATTGCCGACGAGGTCGCACGGCAGGGACACAAAATTTTGCCGCTCAACATTGGCGACCCGCTCAACTTTGATTTCCAGACGCCCGCGCACATGATTGAAGCCGTCTATCAGGCCATGCGCAGTGGCAAGAATGGATATTCCCCTTCCTCCGGAATCAAAGAAGCGCTCGAAGCCATTCACGGCGAGGCGGAGCGCAAGGGGATTACCAGCATTCAAGATGTTTTCGTCACTTCGGGCGTGAGTGAGACGGTGGAGATATGCCTGGCCGCGTTGCTGAATCCCGGCGATAATCTGCTGACTCCCTGCCCCGACTATCCCCTCTACTCGGCGGTTCTGGCGAAACTCGAAATTGGGTTGAACACTTACTACCTGAACGAAGAAGACGGCTGGCAGCCCGATCTCGACGACATCAGGAAAAAGATCACGCCGCGCACGCGCGGCATTGTGCTGATCAATCCCAACAACCCGACCGGCTCAGTGTGCACGCGCAAGATGCTCGAACAGATTGCGGAATTGGCGCGCCAGCATAACTTGATCATCTTCGCCGATGAAATCTACGACAAACTGATCCTCGATAGTCAAACTCAGGATAGTCATAACCAGGATGACGACGCGCACGTGGCCATGGCCGCAGTCGCGCCCGATGTGCCCGTGGTTACGTTTGGCGGACTCTCCAAGAATTATCTTGCGCCCGGATGGCGCATTGGATGGGGGATTGCCAGCGGCGAAGCTTCCGTCATCAAGCCCTACCTCGAAGGCGTGAACAAGTTGCTGCGGGCGCGCCTCTGCGCCAACCATCCCGAACAATATGCGATTAAACCCGCCCTTGAAGGCCCGCAGGACCACCTGGTTGAAGTGAAGCGCAAGTTGCGGAGCCGGCGCGATCTGACCATGAAGTGGTGCGGGGAAACCGCGCGCGTGAGTTGCGTGGCACCGCGTGGCGCTTTCTACGCGTATCCGCGCATCGACATTCCGGAAGGCGACGACATTTTTGTCACCGAACTGATTCGGCAGAAGTATGTAACGGTCGTACACGGCTCGGGCTTTGGACAGCGTCCCGGAACAAAACATTTCCGCATAGTGTTTCTGCCTGACGAAAAGACGTTGACGGCGGCGTATTCGGCGATCGCCGATTTCATGCGCGAACGCTACTCGTAAGAACCTGAATAAATTGTCATCCCGAGCAGAGCGAGGGATCTGCGGTCCGCGCTGCAAGATGCAGATCCCTCGCTCCGCTCGGGATGACAACTTTGCAAATTCCCTCCGCCACGCCCATCTGGCCCGTCCCTGCGGCTCCGTGGAACTTTCGTAACTCTACATCGACACGTCTTGTTCTCTATACTGGTTACAACACTCACGCGGAAAAGCCATCCATGCGTCGAACCGTTCTGTTTGCAATTCTCGCGCTGTTGAGCACGCTGGCTGTAGCGCAGAGCACCTCGCCAGAAGCTCTGTACGACCGGGGCATCGACGCCATTACCGGCGTTGGCCCGTCGCAGAATGACGCGCTGGGGATCGACTATTTTCGCCGCTCGGCCGACCTTGGCTTTGGACCCGGTCAAATTGCGCTGGCTTACTATTACGAAACTGGGACCGGGGTGGCGATCAACCCGGGCCAGGCGGTCGACCTTTATCGCAAAGCTGCGCAACAAGGCGATCCGCTGGCGGCTTGGCTGGCTGGACGACATTACTTCCTGGGCAATGGCGTGGCGCGCGATCTCGATGTGGCGCAGAAATTGCTCAAGCTGTCGGCCGATCAGAACAATGCTTTCGGCGCTTACTACCTCGGGCGTCTGATGACGGACCGAGATGATGCCAAGGCTCCGAGACTATTTAAGATTGCCGCCGATCAAGGGCTTCCACAGGCGCAGTATTTCTACGCCAAAGCGCTCAAGGACGGACGCGGCATCGCTCAGGACCGAGTGACTGCGTACATGTGGTACAGCATCGCGGCCGATGCCGGATATGCGGCCGCGACGGCGGACCTTAACGAACTCGATCGCAGCGGCTTGATTACTGCGGATCAGATTTCGCAAGCCAAGGCGAAAGCCCGCGATCTGGAACAGGTCGTAATTCGGGCTGTTGCCGCGCGCGGCTGCTCGGGGTGGGAAGGAGAGTTTGACGAGTTCCCTACACCGCCTCCGCCCAAGCTGCAACGCTTCTGCCACTAGCGCACGACAGATTTGTGCTTCGTATCGGGGCATCGCTTTAGCGATGCCGGGATTTTTTCCCAATCAGATGCCCCTTTAGGGGCTGGGCACCGCTACACCATCTCCGTGCCCCATAGATCGTGCAGGTGCACGATTCCCCGCAAGCGCCGATCGTTTTCCGCAACGCTATCCACGACTACGAGGGAAGTAATCTTCTTCTCTTCCATGAGCGCCAGAGCGGCCGCGGCGAATTCCTGCGGACCGATGGTTTTTGGGGCGCGCGTCATGCAATCTCCCGCGGTCAGGTCGAGCGCATCCTTGGCGCGCCGCTCGAGCAGGCGCCGCAGATCGCCATCGCTGATCACGCCGAGCAGGCGATCATCCTCGACTACCGTCGTCATCCCCAGCTTCTTGTGCGACATTTCGTAGATCACGTCGGGCATCTTCGTTTGCGCGGTCACTCGCGGAACTGCGTCTCCGGTATGCATCAACGATTCCACGCGCGCCAGGCGCTTGCCCAGTTTTCCGCCGGGATGCAGGTTGGCAAAGTCTTCTACCTTGAAGCCGCGTTTTTCCGAAAGCGCCACCGCCAAAGCGTCCCCTAGAGCTAGCATGGTGGTCGTGGACGCGGTCGGGGCGAGTCCAAGCGAGCACGCCTCCTGGGAAACCGAACAGTCCAAGGCAATGTCGGCCGAAGAGGCCAGAGTAGAAGCCCAGGTGGGAGAAGTTCGTGTGGGAAAAGTCCCTGTGGAGCGGGCGCCCTCGCCCGCTGCCTTTGCTCCGGACTCATCGCAGGTCATGGCAATGAGTGGAACCTGCAGGCGCTTAATCGTCGCCAGCAACTGCAGAATCTCTTCCGTCTCGCCGCTGGCCGAGAGCGCCAGCACTACGTCGCCGCGCACGATCATTCCCAGGTCGCCATGCAGCGCTTCGACCGGATGCAGGTAGAGCGCAGGCGAACCCGTCGAACTTAATGTTGCGGCAATCTTGCGAGCGATCAAACCGCTCTTCCCCATTCCAGTGACGACCACGCGGCCACGGCAGCTAAACATCACCTCCACAGCGCGATCGAAGTCCGCAGCCATCGTGCCCGCGAACCGGTCGGCCAGCGCCCGCAACGCCTCGGCCTCGATGCGCACCACATTTTCTCCCACGTGTTTCATGAAGAGGGAATGTTAGCAGAAGGGACGAGGCATCGGGTCATCTCAATCCGCGGCGCCATCACTCCGTCTCGTTATCGCTGATGCCGATCTTCGACAAGCGGTAACGTAATGCGTTGCGCGAGAGACCGAGCAGACGCGCGGCTTGCGACTTATTACCGCCGGCGCGCTTCAGAGCTTCGCGGATCATTTCATCTTCCCATTGGTCAAGGGTCATGCCGTCAGGAAGAAAACGCTCGGATGACGCGCCGGACGCGCGATTGCGCGGGGTGTCCAACTGTATGTCACCGGCTTCCAACTCGCTACCGGAAGCGAGCGCGCAGGCACGTTCGATCACGTTCTGCAACTCCCGCACATTGCCCGGCCAATAATGGCTGACGAGGAGCTGCTCTGCGGCGGAAGAAATGCCCGTGATTTTTTCTTCCCTTCCGGAATCCTTGGCGAAGCGCTGCAGAAACAGGCTTGCAAGGCCCGGGATATCTTCTTTGTGTTCGCGCAGCGGCGGGATGTCGATGGGAACCACGTTGAGCCGGTAGTAAAGGTCTTCGCGAAAGGTGCCGTCTTCGAGCGCGGCGCGCAGGTCGCGGTTGGTGGCGGCGATCAAGCGGACGTCGACCTTGATGGTGCGCGTTCCACCCAGGCGCTCGAATTCGCGCTCCTGCAGCACGCGGAGAAGCTTGACCTGGATGGCGGGCGGCACGTCTCCGATTTCGTCGAGGAACAGCGTGCCTTTGTCGGCGAGTTCGAATTTGCCGGGCTTGCTGGTGGTGGCTCCGGTGAACGCTCCTTTTTCGTAGCCGAAAAGTTCGCTCTCCAACAAATTCTCGGGGATGGCGGTGCTGTTGATTTTTATAAATGGACCGGAAGCCCGGCGCGATTTTTCATGGATGGCGCGGGCGATGAGATCTTTGCCAACTCCGCTCTCTCCGCCCAGCAGAACCGTGGAATGGGTGGGCGCAACGCGTTCCACGGTAGCGAGAACTTCCTGCATCTTTTGACTGATGGCGACGATGTTGGGATGACTGTACTTCTGGCCAAGCGCTTCGCGCAGCGAGCGATTCTCCTCGCGCAGACGCGAGTTATCGAGCTCTTTGTGCACGACCATTCGCATTTCAGCGAGCGCAAAGGGCTTGAGGACGTAGTCGCTGGCTCCCGCTTTCATCGCTTCGACCGCCGTTTCAACCGAACCGAACGCGGTCATGACGACAATCGGCAATGCGGGGTTTTGCTGCTTGGCAGTCTGCAGAAATTCGAGCCCGCTCATGCCAGGAAGCTTCAGATCGGTGAGAACCAGGTGAACCTGTTCGGAGCCAAGCAACTTCAAACCGGTTTCGGCATCACCCGCGGATAGGGTTTTGAAACCATCTTCGCCCAGGTTCAGTTCGAGTAGGCGGCGCATCTTGGCTTCGTCTTCGATGATGAGGATGGTCGGCATTTTGTTTTAGCTCGTGTTGGGACGGGCGCCCTCGCCCGTCCGGGCTTGCGTAGGGGCAGGTGCCCTCACCTGCCCAGCCGAGCGCAGCTCGGCAACTCCGTGCGGCTCGGAAATTTCGCCAAGTGGAAAGAAAAGCGTAAACACGGCTCCGCCCTCCGCCGCGTTCTCTACGTGGATCGACCCATGATGCCCGTCCACAATTTTCGAAACGATGGAAAGGCCCAGTCCCACGCCGGTTTTCTTCGTGGTCACAAACGGGTTGAAAATTTCTTCGCGCATTTCTTCCGGAACTCCCGGACCCGTGTCGGCCAGACGGAGTTCCACTCCTTCGCGACCGTCCTTGATCGCGGGATGTACCCCGACGCGCAGCGTGCCGCCGGTTTCCATGGCTTCATAAGCATTCTGCACCAGATTGAGGAATGCCTGCTCGCACAAGCTTTCGTCGAGCGGGACAAACGGTATTCCGTCCGCGTAATCACGCTCAACGCGCACGGATTGCTTGCCGACAAAACGATCCGAGACAATTTGCAGGACACGGTCGAGCAGGGCGATCAGGTCCGCGGGCTGCGGCTGCGCGTGTAGCGGACGAGCAAAGTCCAGAAACTCGGTGACCAACGCGCTGAGTCGATTGACCTCGGTCGAAATGTAGCCGGCCAACTCGCGAGCGAGTTCGTCGGAGGCCTGCAACTTCTGAGTCAACATTTCGGCCGAACCCTTGATGACTCCGAGGGGATTTCGAATTTCGTGAGCTAAGCCTGCCGATAGCTGCCCGAGCGCGGCCAGCCGTTCCGAGCGGCGCGCTTCGGCCTGAGCCTGCTCCAGGCGGCGATTGGTTTCGGCGAGGCGTTCGGCCAGTTCGCGGTACAACTGGGTTTGATGCTGGCTCTGCTGGGCAAAACGATTCACGACCATGGCGGCAAGAAAGAAAAACAAAATGCGCAGCGCCAGGTAGCCGAACGCTTCGGGAGTCAAATCGTATTCCTGCATCGCAGGATAGAGATACGAGCAATAGGCGGCGGAGGCAACGAACGTCCAGACCAGCGTCAGCCATGTGCCACAGTAAAGTGCCGCGGTAACAACCGGCAGATAATAAATAGGGTAGTAAGCGCTATTGATGCCGATCTCTTCGGTGTGATCGAGAAGCAAGGTTGCCAGCGCGATCTTGAGCGCGATGACGTAGAAGACTCCGCGTTTGGGGAAGCGCTGGATCAGCCTGGTTTCGAGCAGCTGCACGATTCCGATCGCAAGAAGAATTACCTGCTTGTGCCATTCGAACTGAGGCGGTAGCACTGCCAACCCAAGAAGGAAAATGAGCCAGATGGTGAGCCAGACGGCATCGAGGCGGTTAAAGCGCCGGGAGTCGGGGTCGAAGATGGGAAGCGCAGGCGGCACGCAGCTTCCATCCAACCGCAGAAAGCCCCCCGGCGTCAATTAGACACCGGCCTCCGCTGGAATTCGCGTTGGGCGTCAGGTTTAAGTAGGGGCAGGTGCCTCACCTGCCCAGCCGAGCGCAACTCGGCAGCCTTCCGCGCGCATAAGGATTTCCGATGCCCAACATAAATAGTTTCAATTACCGCAAAGTGCGGCGCAGCGGCTATTGTTATGATGCAGTCATCAGATCCATCGAAGAGCCGGGACTGATGGTACGGACGATAGTGTCTGGGAACGGACAACCATGACCAAGGTCGAAGCAATTATTCAGGTTTCAAAGCTGGATGCGGTCAAGGACGCATTACACGAGGTGGGCGTGGAAGGCATGACAGTTTTTGAGGCCAGAGGGCATGGCCGGCAAAAGGGGCACACTGAGTTTTATCGGGGACGCGAGTACACGGTGGACTTGATCCCGAAAGTAAAACTCGAGATTGTGGTGGCTGATGAAATGAAGGAGAAAGTTGTGCAGGCGATCTCGAACGCGGCGCGTACCGGCAAGATCGGCGACGGGAAGATTTTTACATCGCACATTGACGAGGCGATTCGGATTCGCAACGACGAGCGCGGCGATAGCGTGTTGTAAGCGAGCAAGTTTCGACACGATGGCGCTCGACAGATTTGATTGAGCCAGTGAATCCTTGAGACGTTGCGCTTAGCGCAAGGAATTAATTTCTCAATGATTCAATGACTCAAATGACCACCGTGGCTACCGTCCGCAGCGAGTTAGGCGACCTGTACGCGCGGGAGTCCGCTGCCATCGAGCAGGAATTCTCGGTGACCGGCGACGGGCGCACGGCGCTGGCGCGGCGCACGGCGCTGGTCGATACGATGGTGCAGCGGCTGTGGAACGAAATCATCGCCGGAGCCGCGACTTCCGACTCCGGCCCCCCCTCAAATTTCGCGCTGGTAGCCACCGGCGGATTCGGGCGGGGCTGGCTTTTTCCTCACTCCGATATTGACTTGCTGTTTCTGCACGACGGCAACTCCGAGAGTGCATTCAAAGATGCCATCCAGCGCACTTCGCAGGAGTTATGGGACCTGCGGCTGAAGTTGAGTCCGGCCACGCGCAATCTCGCAGAGTGCGAACGGTTAGATCCGAACAATGTCGAGTTTGCCATCTCGCTGCTGGATTGCCGGTATTTGGCTGGCGATCGCGAGCTTTTTGCCCGGCTGCGCGACAAGGCTATTCCTCGTTTGGTGGCGCGGGATGGACCGAGCGTGATCCAGAACCTGGCTGACATTACTCGCGCGCGTCATTACAAATTTGCGGATACAGTTTTTCACCTGGAACCGAACGTGAAGGATGGACCCGGCGGCCTGCGCGACTACAACGTAGCCCACTGGCTGGCGCTGATCTCGGCCATGGAAAAGCTCAAAGTGTGGCCCGATGAGAAAACCCTGCTGCCGGCTTCTTCTCGGAGGGCGTTCGACGCGGCGCTAGATTTCCAGATGTCGGTGCGCTGTTTTCTGCATTTTCGCCACGGGCGTCACGACAATACGCTGACCTGGGAGATGCAGGACGAGGCGGCGGCGAGAAAGATCGGCGGCCGCTTTGGCATCAACGAGGCCGAAATCACGAATGCCGCCGACTGGATGCGCGTCTACTACGGTCACGTGCGCAGCGTGCACCGCGTCTGCAACCAATTGCTGGAGGAGATTCCGGCGGCGTGGTCGTCATTGCAGCGGGAGTTTCAGGGCTGGCGCTCGCGAGTTGCAAGCGATGACTTTTCCGTGGTCGATGGATTGATCTTTTTGAAGCAAGCGAAGGCGTTGCAGGAACCAGGCGGCGCACGTCTCGAGAACCGCGAGATGCGAGGCACTCAACTGCGAGATCCGGAAATGCTGCTGCGGCTGTTCCATTTCATGGCGCAACATGGGCTGAAGCTGAGCACGACTACGGAATATAAAGTCGAGCAGGCGCTGCCGGCGCTGGCGGCAACGCCTCCGCGCGGCGCGGAGTTGTGGCTCTACTTGCAGGAAACGCTGGTGCAACCACATGCGGCCGACGCCTTGCGCGCCATGAACGCGCTGCGCCTGCTAGCGCTTCTGCTGCCGGAACTGAAGGGGATTGAGGCGCTGGTGGTGCGCGATTTTTACCATCGCTACACGGTGGATGAGCACTCGTTTCTGGCGATCGAACATCTGCATCGTCTGAAGGAATCGAAATCGGAATGGGACCAACGCTTCGCCCGGTTGCTCGGTGAACTCGAACAGCCGGAACTGCTTTACCTGGCGCTGTTGCTGCACGATTCCGGCAAAGCCGTCCCCGGCCACAATCACGTTGAGCTCAGCGTGCAACTCACCGACAGCTGCACAGAGCGGCTGGATCTCGATCCCGCGGATCGAGAGACGGCGCGCTATCTGGTGGCGAACCATCTGGAAATGTCGGCGGCAATGCGGCGCGACATATTCGATCCGGCGAATGTGAAGTCGTTTGCGGAAAAAGTCGGCGCGCCGGAGCGGCTGAAGATGCTGTGCCTGCTGACCTACGCCGACATCAAAGCCGTGAATCCGGAAGCCATGACGCCGTGGAAAGCGGATAACCTATGGCAACTGTACATAGCCTGCGCGAATTATTTGAGCCGAAGCGCCGATGAGCGCGTGCATACGGGCAACAAAGACAAGGACTACGCATCCGGCATCAATCTTGCGCATCTGCGGTCACTGGCGCCGGTGGCGGGGAAAAAAATCAACGCTTTTCTGGAAGGATTCCCGCAACGGTATCTGCGAATTCATGGTGCCATGGATGTGCTGGCGCATGCTGAAATGGCGGCGCGGCTTGGGCAAAGCGGAGTACAGATCAATCTGAAGCAGGTTCGTCACTGGTATGAGCTGACGCTTGTGACCACGGACCGGCCTTTTCTGTTCGCATCGGTTTCCGGCGCGCTGGCGGCGTGGGGAATGAACATTGTGAAAGCAAACGCGTTCTCAAATGCTTCGGGCACAGTGGTGGACACTTTCTATTTCACCGATCGCTTTCGCACGCTGGAGATGAACCTGCAAGAGTGGGACCGTTTGAAAAAAAGCATCGTGTCGGTGGTGAAAGGGGAAGCCGATGTGGCGCGCATGTTGCGGGACCGCTTGAAATCGGAGAAGGCCAACGGCACCAAGGTCAAGATCGCGACGCAGATCGAGTTCGACGACAGCTGCTCGGCGCAAAGCACGATGATGCAGGTTCTGACTCAGGATCGTCCGGGACTCCTTTACCGGATGTGCTCAGTGGTCTCGAAACACGAATGCAACATTGAAATCGCATTGATCGAGACCGAGGGGCAGATGGCAATCGATGTCTTGCAGGCAACGCTGGGTAACGCGTTGCGCGAAGAACTGGCAGCTCAATAATGTTTTCTTATGATGGCTGAGATATCCTTCCTGAAACATGGCTCTTGATCGGGAATTTCAGAAAAAACTGCAAGTCTTCATGGTGGCCGCGATTCTTATCGCGGGCGGGCGGGCAGCTTACATCGTCTACGAGCGGCACGAAGGCATGAAGGAACATGCCCAGCCCCCGCAGGAAACGGCGCTCAAGGCGGATTATTACGTCACGCCGAAGAAACTGCATGCCTACGATCTGAAGTCGGCGCAGCAGTTGACCAACCAACCAGTGTGGGTGAAGGTGGGTTATCAGGTCACGTACTATCCGTACGACCGCGAGCACCACAAAACCGATTTCGGTCACGAAGCGGGATTGATGCAACCATTGCAGAAACTCGCAATTCAGAATGTGGTCACCGACGTTTCTCCGCTGGCGCCGGGGATGAAGCAGGTGATGGCCTGCTTCTCGCTCAACGGCAAATCCTACGCGGCTCCGATTGGAGGGATCAAAGACGGTGATTTTAAACTTTACACCGATCAAATTTTATTCCTGGAAGATCCGCACGAGCTTTACAAGCACTGGCCGGCGGATGTTTGGCAGAAAATTGACAATCATGAGGTGCAAGCCGGTATGAGCGAACTGCAGGCCAGCTTTGCGATTGGG
>JBEKED010000130.1:0-10389 GCA_050014035.1 Terriglobales bacterium | reverse complement strand
ACGCAGTCCGCCGATTTGGTGGCGCAGCCGGCTACGATCGCTTCCACCCGCTCTTGTCCGAATGACTGGCCGTGGCGGTTGCGGGCGTCGGGAATGCCGTCACTGAGGAATACGAACAGATCGCCGGGCTTGGCCTTGAAACTGAATTCATCGTAGTCGGCTTCGTCAAAGAGGCCGAGGGGCAGACCCGTCGCTTCGATGAGTTCGAGTTTGCCGTCGTGGTAATAGATGGGCCGTGGCAGACCTGAATTCGCCACCAGCAGCGTGCGCTTCTCATCGTCCCACACGGCGTAAATGATGGAGACGAACTGCGCCGCAATTCTACGTTCCGCCAATGACAGGTTGACCGCGGAAAGCATTTCGGCCGGACCGGGTTCGATGGGCGCGTGGGAACGCAGAATGCCGCTGACCAGCGCGGCGTAGATCGCGGCCGGCGCGCCTTTGCCGCTGACGTCTCCAATGGCAATGCCGAGGCGTGACAACGAATAGGGAAGGAAGTCGTACAGATCGCCGCCGATGGCCCGGGCGGGAACAAACTTGGCTTCGACATCGAGATGCGGCATTTTCGGAGGCGCATTCGGGAGCAGGCGAAACTGCAGTTCACGCGCCAGCGCCAAGTCGTGCTCCAAGCGCTGCTCCTGGCGGGCAATCTGCTCGTACAGACGCGCGTTTTCGATGGCGATGGCAAGCTGTGCCGCTAGCGTGGTCAGGGTGCGTTTGTGATCCTCGGTGAAATAGTTGCGGCGCGTGTGCTCGAGATCGAGGACTCCGATTACCTTTTCCTGGTAGATCAACGGAACTGCCAGCTCCGAGCGGGTTTCCGGATTCACCGCGATGTAGCGCTCACTCCTGGCGACGTCGGGCACCAGGACTGCTTCCTTGGCCTCGGCGGCGTAGCCGACGACTCCGCGGCCCAGGGGGATGTCGTGTTTGCGATGCAGTCTTTCTTCAAAGCGCTGCGAAAACCGGTGCTGCAGTTTTTCACCCTCCTGATCGAGGAGAAGAATGCTGAACATCTGGTAGTCGATGAGGCGTTTGAGCAGTTCGGCGATGCGCTTGAGCAGTTCGTCCAGATTGAGAATCGACGTAAGTTCGCGCGCGATCTCGTTCAGCAGAAGCAGGGTACGAGCTTGGCGAGTGATGCGGGTGTGCAGTCGCGCATTCTCGATGCCCACCGCCATGCGCGAAGCGATCAGCGTCAGCAGGCGTTTGTGCTCTTCGGTGAAGTAACCCTTTTCGCGGGCCTCGAGGTCAATCACGCCGATGACACGGTTTTTCACGATCAGAGGGATGGCGAGTTCGGAGTGCACATTGGGCAGGGCGTCGATGAAAAAATCATCTTTCGTAGCATCGGCGACCAGCACGGGTTGTCCTGTTTCGGCGGCGCGTCCAGTGACGCCCTGGCCCACTTTCACGCGCAGGCGATCGGCGATTCCCGGCGGATAACCTACGTGGAAGCGAACATACAATTCCTGAAGCAGTTCGTTGAGCAGCAGGATGGCAAAAATCTCGTAGTCAATGACTTTACGAACCAGTTCTGCCACGCGCCGCAATGTGGTTTCCAGGTCGAGCGTGGTATTGACCACGTCGGCTACTTCGAGCAGAAGAGGGTCCACCTCGGAGGCGTGTCCGGTTGGCGAGGCGGTGGTTTTCACAGGCTTCATCATAACAGCGGATTAATTTGGAATTGCTGATTTGTAATTTGTAATTCAAGAACCGAAAGCATCAAGTTTTGAAATCGCAAATTACAAATTGCCAATCACAAATTGTCCAACACACAGATATCCGGGAGATTGCGATAGCGTTCCGCGTAGTCCATGCCGTAACCGACCACGTAGGCATCGGAAATGGTGAAGCCGATGTAGTGCGCCTCGATCGGCTGCTTGCGGCGTGAGGGCTTGTCGAGCAGCGCGGCAATGCGCAGCGACCTGGGCTGATGCGCCTGCAGCAGCTTCGCAATGTAGTTCACGGTCAGGCCAGTGTCGAGGATGTCTTCGACCAGAATTACATTGCGGTCCGCCAGCGACTGATCCATGTCTTTGGTCAAACGAACCTCGCCTAGTGAATCCCATGCCGCGTGGCCCGCGGGATCGTCCTTCACGGAGGGGCGGTTTCCATAACTGGAGACGCCGATGAAGTCGAAGGTGGCGTCGAGCGGGACCTGGCGCGCCAGATCGCTCAGGAAAATCGCCGCGCCCTTGAGAACGCCGACGAAGATGATGGATTGACCTTGGAAATCGCGCGTAATTTCCTCTCCCAGCTCGGCGACCCTTCGGGCAATGGTTTCACGGGAAAGCAATACCTTGAGTTCGGGCATTGAGCACCATCTTAATACATGCTTTTGGCGCAACCGGCATGGATTAAATTCGGATATACTCAGCGACCATGAAATCAGGGATCAAGTATTGCTTGGATTTTGCGGCGTTGTTTTGCGGTGCTTTGTTCTTCTCTGTGGCACTCGTGGCCCAAGCTCAGGATGCTGCGCTCTCGCGGGCTGGAACCGTGCTCGCTGCCATGCCGCACGCCAAGAACATCGATCAGGTTGCGATTTCGCCGGATGGAATTCAGGTTGCCTACATCGTCGGCGCAGAGCTTACCGTGACTGCGGTGAGCGGTGGACCTCGCCGCACGATTTCCGTGGAAGACAAGCTTCCGTTGCGCGAGGTCACATGGTCAGCGGATAGCAAGCAACTGGCATTCCTGGCTGACTTGCCGGGTGATGCTCCCGTGGCGCAAGTATGGACGCTGGCGCTCGGGGGTGGCGCTCCGGCTAAGCGGGCGGAGTTAAAAGGTTATGTGCAGACGCCTCGTTTTTCTCCCGACGGAGGACGTCTGGCGATGCTTTTTATCGAAGGGCTTCCGCGAGTGGCTGGGCCACTGGAGCCGATGATTCCGCCGGCGGGCGTGGTGGATGACAAAATTTTCGAGGAGCGCCTCACCACCATTGATTTGACAACGAACAAGCTGACCGAGGTCACGCCCGGCGATGTTTACGTTTACGAATACGACTGGACTCCCGACGGAAAGGCGTGGGCGGCAACGGCGGCGCATGGATCGGGCGATGCCAATTGGTGGGTCGCCCGGCTGTATTTGATCGACGCGCAGACGGGCGCGATGCGCGAGATCTACACACCCAAGTGGCAGATGGAGGACCCGCACGTTTCGCCGGACGGCAGGAATGTAGCTCTCCTCGAAGGCCTCATGAGTGACGAGGGAATTACCGGGGGAGACATCGTCGTGGTTCCAATCGACGGCTCTGGTAGCGGCGCGGCGCGGAATCTTACACCGAATCTCAAGGCGTCTCCTTCTGCGCTGGCGTGGACATCTCCCGATCGCATCGTCTTCGCGGCGAACTTTGACGGCAATTCAGGGTTTGGCAGTGTGAGCGCAAGCGGAGGCGAAGTGCAGACATTGTGGACGGGGGAAGAACTGGCGGCCGCAATTTCGGATGCATGGGGACCTAGCGCTTCTTTTTCGCACGATGGAATGATGACTGCGTTTGTACGCCAATCCGCGGGGACTCCACCTGAAGTGTGGGCTGGACCGATTGGCAAGTGGAAGCAGGTCACGCGTGTGAACAGCGGCGTCCAGTCTTCATGGGGAGCGATGCGCAATATTCACTGGATGAACGGTGGTACGCGCGTGCAAGGCTGGCTCATGCTTCCCAAGGATTACGCGCCCGGCAAGACCTATCCGCTGGTGGTCAGCGTACACGGCGGGCCGTCGTGGGCGTGCGCTTCTCGTTGGGACGAGGGCATTACCGCAGGGGCATCGGCGATGGGCTACTTCGTGCTTTGTCCAAACCCGCGCGGCAGTTACGGACAGGGAGAGACTTTTACGCAAGCTAACATTAAGGACTTTGGCGGCGGTGATTTTCGCGACATCATGGCCGGCGTCGATGCCGTCTCGAAGGAATATCCGATTGACGCCAAGCGCATCGGTATTCGCGGGCACAGCTATGGCGGATACATGACCATGTGGGCCGAGACGCAGACCCAGCGTTTTGCCGCCGCGGTCGCGGGCGCCGGACTCTCGGACTGGCTGAGTTATTACGGGCTGAACGATATTGATGAATGGATGATTCCGTTTTTTGGAGCATCGGTTTATGACGATCCCGCTATTTACGCTAAGAGCGACCCTATGCATTTCGTCAAAGCGGTCAAGACGCCTACGCTGATTCTGGTTGGCGACCGCGACGGCGAGGTTCCGATGGAACAGTCGGTGGAATGGTGGCACGCGCTTAAGACCTTGAAGGTGCCGACTCGGCTGGTGGTTTATCCGAACGAAGGACATTTGTTTGTGAAGCCCGCCGATGCGCGCGACTACAACTTGCGCACTCTGGAATGGTTCGACGAATGGTTTGCAAAAGCTCGTTAACAAAAGTGTGACCTCAGGGGCTAAAGCCATCTTGAGAACGGGCCAAATATCGCAGCGGTAAACCGCTGCGCCACCCAAAACCAAGGTAGTGGGTTCGTTTGAGAACTAACCGGCGCTGTGCCAACGCACCTTTAGGCCAACGCCGACTAACCAGATCAGGCCCGGGTTTTTTCCGCAGCCTGCTAGAATTTCTAGTTTGCAGCTGACCCAGGAGCGTTTTGTGAATCTGAAAGGAACCCAGCTTACGTGGCTTGGCCACTCCACCTTCCGCATTCAGACGCCGGAAGGGAAGACTCTCTACATCGATCCTTGGATCATGGGGAATCCTATGTGTCCGGGGAGCGAGAAGAACGTCAAGAAGGCCGACGCGCTGATCTGCACTCACGGACATGGTGATCACATCGGCGATGCGGTCGAGGTGGGCAAGAAGCTTAATCCGATTGCTGTCGGCATCTTTGAGCTGTGCTTGTGGCTGCAGAAAAAAGGTGTCAAGCAGATTGCGCCTATGAATAAGGGCGGCACGCAGACCGTCGCGGGCGTGAGGATCACGATGGTGCACGCGGTGCATTCGTGCGGCATTCAGGATGGCGACGAAATCATCTATGGCGGCGAGGCTTGCGGCTATGTGCTTGAGTTCTCGAACGGAGTCAAGCTCTACCACGCGGGCGATACCAACGTCTTCAGCGACATGGCCATTATTCGCGACCTTTACGCGCCCAAGATTGTCATGCTGCCGATCGGCGACCACTTCACCATGTCGCCACGCGAGGCTGCGTATGCTTGTAAACTGCTGCAGCCGGAGACTGTCATTCCCATGCACTTCGGCACGTTTCCGCAGCTTACGGGAACTCCCGCAGCGTTGCAGAAACTGGTGCCGGATGTCGAAGTGCTGGAAATGAAACCGGGGCAGACGATTTCGTAAAGGGGCGAATCGCGTGTGGAGGAACGGGTGTCTCACCCGTCCTGCTATCGGCGGTATCAAAGCCGGGGGGACGCCGGCGCTACAACCAAGGAGCAGCATGACCAACAGAACTGCAAACCCTGACTGGCGCATGGGCGGAATTACGGTTCCTGCAGCCGAAGATTACCTGTACGACATGCTGCCGCCGCGCGACGAAGTTCTCACGGAGATGGAAACTTATGCCGCGAAGAACGATGTCGCCATTGTCGGGCCGGCTGTGGCGCGTGTGCTTTATCAGCTTGCCGTGATCAGTGGCGCGAAGAAGATCTTCGAGATGGGCTCGGCCATTGGCTATTCCACGATCTGGTGGGCGCGGGCGGTGGGCGACGGCGGACGGGTCATCTATACCGATGGCGATCCCAAGCGCGCCGAGAAGGCGCGAGGCTACTTTGAGCGCGCGGGCGTCAGCCAGCACATCACGGTTCGGGTGGGCGACGCGCTGGAAATTTTGTCGGAGGAGAAAACGGCTTACGACATCATCTTCAACGACGTTGATAAGACCGACTACCCGCGCGTCTTTCGTTTAGCATTGCCACGTCTGAAAAAGGGCGGACTTTTCATCACGGATAACGTGCTCTGGAGCGGTAAGCTGCGCAAGCCTAACCCGGACGCGCAAACCAAAGCGATTCTTGAGTTCAACAAAATGATCTGCGAATCGCCGGATCTGTTTACTACTATTTTGCCAATCCGCGACGGCGTGGCGGTGTGCGTGAAGAAGTAGGGAATCCGGTGCGCCCCGCTTCTGGCGCACGGTGTTAGAATTGGCAGTTTCCTTCACACGCGATGAAGCCCTTGACCCCTTTGCCCGTGGAACAGATTCCCGAAACGCTACCCCGCACGCAAGCCCACGCGCGGCCCGACTCCTGGAGCGATGTTTTAATCGTGGGCGCCGGCCCCACCGGGATGGCCTGCGCCATCGAGGCACAGCAGGCTGGGTTCAAGGCCATCATTATTGACAAGGGATGCCTGGTCAATTCGATTTATCACTATCCGACGAACATGGTGTTCTTCACCACGCCGGAGTTGCTTGAGATTGGCGAGATTCCTTTCACCACCGCGTTGGCCAAACCCAATCGGCTGGAAGCTCTGGAATATTACCGGCGGGTTGCCGAACACTTCCACTTGCACATACGGCAGAACGAGTGGGTGAAAACCATCGCCGGCGAGGACGGCGATTTTCGTGTGACCGCGACCGACCGGCATGACTCGATCCACGACTATCGCGCGCGCAAGATCGTGCTGGCCACGGGCTATTACGATCTGGCCAACCGCCTGGAGATTCCCGGTGAGGACCAAGAGAAAGTTTTCCATTACTACCGGGAGCCGCATCCGTATTACGACACCGACGTGGTGGTGATCGGGGGCAAGAATTCAGCGGCGGAAGCGGCTTTGGATTTATGGCGGCATGGGGCGCGGGTCACGCTGGTGCATCGCGGATCGCAGATGCATGACCACGTAAAATATTGGGTGCGGCCTGACATCGAGAACCGCATTAAGGCCGTCGAAATCACGGCCTACTTCAAGAGCACGGTAGAGGAAATCGGCGATACCTGGGTCATGCTGCGAACACCGTCTGGCCCCCTTCGTCTGAAAAACGATTTTGTATTCGCGCTCACCGGCTACCATCCCGACTATGATTTTCTGCGCAGCGTGGGAATCGAACTCGCGACGGCGCAACTCCGCCCGGTCTGCGATCCGGAGAACCTGGAATCCAATGTGGCAGGAATCTATGTGGCGGGAGTGATCGTCGCGGGATCGCGGACGAATGAGATATTCATTGAGAACGGGCGCTTCCACGGCAAACTGATTGCAGCCCACCTGAGTGAAAAACTCGGGCGGGGCAACCCCAATTTTCCTCTTGACGCCACTTAACGTGTAACCGTATAGTTACGCATTATGCGGAACCGACCGGTTACATATTTGCCGGAGGCCACGTTTCATGCGCTGGCCGATCCTACCCGGCTGGCCGTATTGGATCTCTTGCGCCGGGGACCTCAGCCCGCCGGGCGCATTGCGGCGGCGTTCCCGATTTCGCGTCCGGCGATTTCCAAGCACTTGCGGCAGTTGCGCAAAGCGCGACTGGTCGTGGAAACGCGCAGCGGACGGCACCGCGTTTACCGTTTGAATCCCGCGCCGCTGGCAGCCGCGAACGCGTGGCTCGAGCGATACCGCCAGTTCTGGCAAATGAATCTCGGCAACTTGAAAACTTTCGTTGAACGGGAGTACGCCCGCGAACCGGGCGAACTCTCGCTGAAGGGGCCCAGGAAGGAAAAATAAATCTCCGGAGGAATCTATGAAGCTTCGCGGCATTGCAGTGGGTACGGCCACTCTCATCGTTGTCGTAGTCGTCGTCGTCCTTTCTGCCAGCGTTATGGCGGAGTCGGATGCGCATAAGTCGTTTGACCTGTTGAAGGGAATGGAAGGGAACTGGGCTGGAAAGAACCAACAGGGCCAGCCGGTTGAAGTGACTTTCCGCATGATTGCGGGCGGTTCGGCGCTGATGAGCGAGATTCACGGCCACGGTCCGGAAAACATGATCACCATGTTTCATATGGATGGCGATCGCCTCTTGATGACCCACTATTGCGGAGCGGGCAATCAACCGCGGATGAAGGTCATGGCAGCGGACGCGAAATCCGTCAGCTTTGAATTTTTCGACGGCACCAATATCGGCCCCGGCGACGGACACATGCAGCGCGCGACCTTTACACAAGTTGACCCGGATCACCAAAGCGAGGAATGGGTATTTCTCGACCACGGGAAGGAAATGAAAGAAGTGTTCACGCTGGAGCGGGTGAAGTAAAAAGGGAACTGCGCGGCGAGGAACGGGCGTGGTCAGATCTTTCGAGGAGGATTGGGAGCCTGGAGATGGCCCGGAACTCTATCAGCAATCCCGAAGCCGCGAAAGCGGCAGCAGCTTCAGGCGTTCTCGATGGCGAATATCATTTCGTGGAAGATGCCGGCGGCTACCGCTAGCATCGAAGCTCTCAGCTCTCAACGCGATGTAGTAGACAGATTGACGGACGGAGACGCTAATGTCGAAGGCCATTATCACGCCTGATCAGGACTCGATTGTTACGGAAATCGATATTGCCGCGCCGCCGAGCCGCGTCTTCGAGGCGCTGACCGATCCGGCGCAACTGATGCGCTGGTTCACGGATGCTAGTTGCCCGGTCAAATCGTGGCAGATGGATGCACGGGTGGGGGGCAGGTACAGCTACGCTACGGAGAAAGGCAACTTCGCGGTCAACGGAGTCAGCGAATTCGAGTGCCACGGGCAGATTATTGAGTTCGATCCGCCGCGGCTGCTGGTGTATACGTGGATCGCTAACTGGCATCTTGATCCGAAAAGAAAAACCATGGTGCGCTGGGAACTTACGCCCACCGCGTCGGGGACGCGCGTGAAGGTGACGCACAGCGGCCTGGCGCAGGAACCCGAGGCTCGCAAGGACTACAGCGGCGGTTGGCCGGGGGTGGTCGAGAAGCTCAGGCAATTTGCCGAGGCGGGGAAAGCATAGGCGCTCTCAAGGCTGGCAAAGTCATCGGGGAGATGCAGGCGCCGGTGCAGAAAGGCCGGATGCTGGCAACGCGGGCGCCGATTTCGGGTTAGCGGCTAACAGTTGGTGCGCTCGGCCACGACCTTCGGCCAGCTTCGCGCCGAAGGCCGCATAATTGGGCAGCGCGGCCAGCTTCTGCCCAAAGCGCTCGGCACTATCAAAAGCCTGGAGCGCTTCTTTCGGTCGATTCATGGCTAGATCCACGTCGCCGAGCAATAGATAACGTCCCGCGGGAAACAGGGCGAGGTCGGCTGCATGGCGTAGTGCGGACGCCGCTTCCGGATAATTCTTTTGTGCCAGCATTATCTGCGCCAGAAGATACCAACCGGTGTCGGTAGGATGAAGGCGCAGTGAGCGCCGATACTGCGCTTCGGCTTCCGCGAATTTTCCATTGGCCTGCAACAGTTGTCCGAGGAGCAGCGGAAGGCCCGGATCGTCCGTGAACAAGGCTTGGGCGCGAGCGGCCGCTTCGAAGGCATCGTGGTCGCGTCCCAACAGGTAATAAATCGACGCCGTATTGGCGTAGAAGTTGTAGGCCTCGGCACGAGCGCGCGGGTTGGATGGTGGCGCGTGTGACGGCGTAATTTGATAGCTCGCGCAGTCAATCTTGAACCGTTCGATCCAGCCTTGGTTCTGGGGACGGTTGCGCACCAGCACGATGGACACATCATCGAGATAGACGGGTTTCCACGCGCTACTCTCGCAATACTGGTTGAGCGGGACGTGTTCCAGGCCGCCGATTCGCGCCAGCGAAAGAATGATGGTGTTGATGCCATAGTGGTCGGCTTGCTGGGTCCACAGCGCCGAGTCGGGGGACGATTCCACCAGGGCCGATTGCGTGGTCAACACTTCGAGCGGGAAGGGAATGCCGCGGCCATCGGCGAAGTCGGGATATTGGGGGCCAAGGCGCAGGGTCAGATATCCGCCGCTGGCGTAGTCGTGGAAGAGCTGCGCAGGAAGCGCGTTGCCGGCAATGAACTCGGTGGCAGCTTGCGGATACCACCACGACAAGCCTGTGCCAAAGGTGGAGAGTTCGCCGTTTGCCAGATAGGACCGGTCGCTGATTGTGTCGGCGACATGAAGCAGAGCCAGAGCCGCGATGATCGCCGTCGCCGCGGCTGCGGCGGCAGGGCGCACTGTCGATTTATGAAATGGAGCCAGTCGACGGGAAAATACTCCGCCTCCAATGACGACTACGACGATGGCGAACAAAGCCTGGAAGCGCACATGTTCGACCGAGAGATAGGCGGCGCCGGCGAGCAGCAATGCTTCTGCAAACTGGCGGCGAGAGAGAGCGGTTGCGGCCGCGACGCCGGCAAATAGGAGCAGCCACCAATAGCCGCTGTTTGGATCGCGAAGCTGGAACGCGCCCGCGAAAGCGGCGGGCGTGAGGCGGATGCCTGCCCATTCGCTGACTACGGCGCTCTGGAAGTCCGCCAGTTTGTTGTGCGCTCCCAGCGCCCGATAGACTCCGAAGCCCCACGGATTCATCGC
>JBEKED010000129.1:0-11008 GCA_050014035.1 Terriglobales bacterium | reverse complement strand
CGACCTCGGTGGTGATTTCGAGCAGAGGCGCCAGCAGGCGGAAGTCGCCGGAGTCGTTGTGATGCTGGATTCCGAAGTACTGCACGGCGCGGGTCCAGTAAATGTCGGCCAGCAGGCCGGTGTAGCCGAGACTCAAGCGCCGCAGTACCCGCGAGGACCGCAGATAGAGCGTTTGCTGCGGTATGGATGGCTGGCGCAGGCGATCAATGGCGCCAAGCGCCGTCAGCGCTCCCGCGAGGGAAAGCAACAGCACCGCGCCTGCGACCAGATTGACGCGTCGCGTGGTACTCACTTCAGATTTCGGCGCTGGAAGATCAGCACCGCTCCGGAGATAGCCATCGCCGAATACAGCAGGGCGTAGACGGTGTTGTAGAGGATCAGGCGTCCGGGTACGGGATCGCCGTGGGCGACCTGATTGATCACGTTCAACGCGGAAAAATTCGGCACCAGATAGGCGATGGCGGTTGCCAACCAGCCTCCGACTCCGGAAGTGATGCGGGCAAATCCGCGCAGATCTTCCGACAGACTTCCGATTACGAAGAGCGCGAAGGTGAAGACGGCCGCCATGAGCGGCGTCGAAAAAGAGGAGAAAAACAAGGCCAGGGCGCACACGATCAGAAATTGCAGCACGATGAAGTAGAGCGCGGCGAGCACCCACACGTCCATCTTTTCGAACTTGTGCGCCACGTAGAGCAGCGCGAGGAACACGCCGACCGCCATAAAGAACGTGTTGACCACCAGCGTTCCGGTGAGGCCAAAGAATTTGCCCACGACGAACTCCCAGCGGCGAACGGGGCGCGAGAGCACGGTGTAGAGGGTGCGTTTGTCGATCTCTTTCGAGACCAGGCCAATGCCGATGAAAATGGCGATGACTACACCGAACAGCGACACCGCGGTCAGACCGAGGTTGACGACTACCAGGCGTTCGATGTCGATGGAAATTTCTCCCACCAGAATCGCCGCCCCGGAAAGCAGCAGCGCGAATGCGATCAGGTTGTAGAGAACGCGATCGCGCACCGCTTCTCGAAAGGTGTTAAAGGCAATGTAGCCAATGCGAGAGTTCACGCGCCCACCCCTTTCCGGCTGGCTTCGATCCGGGCGTCGTTTTCCCGGTCGTCATCTTTGTCTTTCTGGTCATCTGCTTTCGGAATTTCGTTTTTCCGTGCTTCAACTGGGCGGAGTTTCTGGATGTAATACTCCTCGAGCGAACGGCGAACGGGGGTCAGGGAGATCAGTTTGATGCGCTCGCGGCGCAGCACTTCGAGCGCGGCATCCTGCTGCTCCTCGGGCAACACCGCGTTGACCATGTCGCCGCTGACCCGCGCCTCGGCTCCGAGGCTGGTCAAACCCGGCGGTACCGTGGTTGCGCAAAAAATAATCTCGATCTTGGCTTGCCGTTCGGAAGTCAATTCCGCCACCGCGCCCACGCCGCGCAGTTCGCCCTGATGGATGACGCCCACCCGGTCGCAAAGCGCTTCGGCATCGGACAGAATGTGGGTCGAAAAGAAGACCGTCTTGCCTTCGGAGCGCAGTTGCTGGATGAGATCCCGGACCTCGCGCCGCCCCATCGGGTCCAGTCCCGACATAGGCTCATCCAGAAACACCAGCTTGGGATTGTGCAGGATGGCCTGCGCCAAACCTACTCGCTGTAACATGCCCTTCGAGAATTTCCGCAATTGCACCCCCGCCGCATCGCGCAATCCCACGCGCTCGAGCATCTGTTCGACGCGCGCCGAGCGGCCTTTGGCCGGTACTCCCGAAAGCTGGGCGTAGTAGTTGAGCAGTTCGCGCGCGCTCAGATGGTCGTAGAAGTAGGGTTGCTCGGGCAGAAAACCAATCTCCGATTTCACCCGGGGATCGTTCATCTCCATCCCCAGGATCCGCGCGCTTCCCGCCGTCGGGAAGACGAGTCCCATCAGGAGCTTGAGGGTCGTGGTCTTGCCGGCGCCGTTGGGACCGAGAAAGCCGAACACTTCTCCGTCTTCAATGGTGAGGCGCAGGGGACGGAGGGCAAGTTTCGGGCGCTTGCGCCAGAATCCGACTAGATAACTCTTTTCCAAATCGAGAATTTCAATCGCAGCCATGGCTATGCGCGGATCAGCAAGCCCCTTACGTGGAGTTTGATGTGGAATCTGATGAAGAGAATTATAAGCAATGCGGAAGCGCGCTGGCGCATTCGGGCACGTGCGAGGGTTACGAAGGTAAACCGCTCACGGCAACCAGGGCGGAGCAGACAGAGCTGCACCGCCTCGAGTGCTAGTTTTGCGGAGCGACGGTGCCATCGCAGGTCGTAATCGCGCTCGTACTGACGCGAATTACGGCATCGGCGAACGAACAATAGTAATGCATCCCCGAATAGTTATACGTGATCGGGTTGGCAATGACATTGTAGGTTGAGGCCGGAGTACCGCTCACATTGGTCAACTGGAAGGAGTATCCGCTCCTTTGGCCGGCCGCCAGTACGGTGTCAATCAGGCAGGCTCCCGTCGAACTGGGCGGTGCGCAACTGGTGCCACTGAGAGCGCTTAGCGTGCTCGAAAAACCCACCGTCGGATAGGCGGAATTGTAGGAAATTTGCGCCGAGTTCACGGTCCGCAGGGCCGCGACCGCCGCCGATTCGTTGGCCGAGATGCGCGAACGCAGAAAACTCGGTACAGCAATCGCAGCGATGATCAAAATGATGGCTACGACGATCAACAGTTCAATGAGCGAGAATCCTTTACTCGTTCGCATTGCGTTTCCTCGTTTGGGATCGCGCGTTAAGATGAATCCGAGTCAAGTGTTGCATTTTGGCTGCCGGACTCCGCTCCTCGCTAACCCGGCGTATGTCCTTGGAAATGCTATAGAGTTCGCAACCTCCAACCCGCGTGTGCTGCCCTTTTCAATCCATTCGGCGGCGGAAATGACAATTTGTGTCAGTGGATTCCAGGTTCCTCATAAACAGAGTCCTCGATGCGCGCCAAAGAAAATGACAATGAAAATAAAAAAGCAGGGGATTTCTCCCCTGCCTCTTTCTGGCTTGTACCCTCCCCCAGGCACTTAGCCAAACTCAAACTTTATTGCAACGGCGAGTCGCTGAACGTGCACGACGTGATCGCTGTGGCGCTGAAGCGAACCACCGCGTCAGCGAACGAACAGAAGTAGCGGACACCGGTCTGGTTCGGAGTCAACGGCGAAGCAATGACCTGATAGGTTGCAACCGGAGTTCCAGACGTGCCGGTGAGCTGGAACGAATATCCGCTTTTGGTACCCGCCGCCAAGGTGGTATCGATCAAACATGCTCCGGTGGAGCTGGGCGGAGTGCAACTGGTTCCAGAGAGCGATCCCAGGGTGGAGGCGAACCCCACCGTTGGATACGCCGAGTTATACGAAATCTGGGCTGTATTTAGGGTCCGCAGCGAAGCCACAGCCGAGGACTCGTTGGCCGAAATGCGCGCACGCAACAGGTTGGGAATCGCGATAGCCGCAATTATCAGAATGATGGCTACCACGATTAGTAGCTCGATCAGAGAAAATCCTTTCTGTCTTTCCATCGCTTGTAAGATCTCCCTGTTTCGGGTTTGAGGTTGACGGCACGAACCAGAGATTAGTAGCAGTTAATGAACCGCTCGCGGGGCTTGGCTAAAAGTAACTTGGCTCTGATCAAAAACTGCATTCTTCGCAGAGTTTGCTGTGCGAACTGCGCTTGGGAGGGCTCTTGGTACGACGTTGCGGGCTCTGGTTGACAAACTTTGACAGATTAATTGGGAAGAGGTGTGCCAAATTTTGTCACTGGCATTTCCATGCTGGGATAAGCTGCGGCTTGGTTAGTAAGCCGGTTGGCGCGAATCTGGCAGTTGCGCCACACCTGCATTTCCGGGATTAGACACCATTTCGGGGATCAGGGCGGGCAGCGTCATCGCCCAGACGATGGAGACCGTTGACGACACCGTGATCAGCAACCAGGGCACGGCGCGACCGATCATCATCAGCGGAAAGCCGAATCGCCCTATCAGAAGCCAGGCCAGGAAAAGCGCGAATCCACAAAGCGCCGGAAGCCACCTTCGCCGGTCGCGGATGCTGACGGTGTGCGCCATCCATGCCTGCATCCACAAGGTAAACGGCAAAGCCACCACCAGGTCGAAGAGGTAGTGTTCTCCGCTAGCCAGAGTATCGAAAACGGTGGCCAATACGAGCGCCAGCGCCGCTGTTCGAGCCCACCGGGGCAGGCTTCGAGTGTTCAGCCAAATCAACAGTGCCCAGGTCAGATGCAGAGAGGGCACGCCGTTGCGTGGGAAAAGCCATGACACTGGCACCTTCGACAGGGACAGTTGATGGAAGGCCGCGTACGGGACGACCAGGTCGGGAAAATCGCGCCCAAAGGCGTAGCGCGGGCCGCAGACGGGAAAAATGCTAAAAAAAGCATAGCCCACCATCGCCGAGGCAAACAGTACCTCGATGATCTCCCAGATGGGCTTGTCCCGGCGGCGCATGAAGCCGGCGTAGAGAGCCGCCATGGCCAAGAGAATGCCCTCGTAGCTCACCCTCATAAACGGAAACAGATAGGGATGGGAATTCAGAAAACGCCCCAGCGCAAAGCTGGGTTCCAAGCCAAGACTGCCATCGAAGGCGAACGCATACAGGTCGAAAGTCTGGCGATGGAGCAGGGAAGCCATGTTGAGCGAGTACTGTGCCGCGAGGACAAAGAACGCCAGCACGACTGCGGGCAAGAGCGCTCGGTAAGCGGCGGGTTCGCGCTCGCGGCCATGGCAAAGGATGACGCAACTCAAAAGAAGCAGGCTGGCCAGTCCGAAGGCGCCCAGGACTTGCACTAGCAGCGTCGCCAGATCCTGGTAGCGTCCCCATACCACCCAAGCCGTGAGCAAGGCGCACAAGGCCGCGAGTATCGTCAGGCGTTTTGGGATGCGTTCAGCGGCAAGGTAAAGGAGGAAGGCGCCCCCGATGCCGTATCCGATAAAGGGCTGCCTGAAATCCAGATGCGTGCCGGCAGTGAGGGCGAGCACGGCGAGCAGAGCGCACATGGAGGCGCGAAAGACAAGGGACAGACGGGCTTCGCGGATTGAGTTCGCACTGGACATGGCGCGAGGGAAAATCCAAGCTATCATGTCGAACTCACGTTCCAGAAGTGACTGACGGGGTGAAGGGACGAGGCGTTCGTGGCGGGGTCAAACTTCAAATCCAAACTGCAAAAACAAAAAAAGCAGAGGATTGCTCCTCTGCTTTTTTCCGGCTGGTACCCTCCCCCAGGTACTTTGCCAAAATCAAACTTATTGCAAGGGGTTCTGCGTGGTGTCGCAGGTGGTGATAGTCGTCATGTTGTAGCGCACCACAGCGTCCGCGAACGAGCAGAAAGAACGTACGCCCGTCTGGTTAGCGGTCAACGGGGTTCCGATGGCCTGATAGGTGGAGGCCGGAGTGCCGCTCACGCCCGTCATCTGGAACGTATAGCCGCTCTTGGTGCCCGCCGCCAGCGTGGTATCGATCAAGCATGCGCCGGTCGAGCTAGGCGGAGTGCAACTGGTGCCGGCAAGATTGGCCAGAGTGGACGAAAAGCCCACCGTCGGATAGGCCGAGTTGTACGAAATCTGAGCTGTGTT
Organism: Terriglobales bacterium; assembly: GCA_050014035.1. GTDB lineage: Bacteria > Acidobacteriota > Terriglobia > Terriglobales > Acidobacteriaceae > Acidiflorens. The sequence continues at coordinate 5,411 of JBEKED010000129.1, read as the reverse complement.
CAGGGTGCGAATCGACGCCACGGCAGACGATTCGTTCGCCGCAATACGCGCACGCAACAGGTTCGGGATCGCAATCGCGGCGATGATCAAAATGATCGCCACCACGATCAGCAGTTCGATGAGTGAGAAGCCCTTTTGTTTCCGCATTTAAATTTTCCTCGTCTCCGTTTGACTGGTTTTGGTTGGATGACCAACTCGCGAGTACTATCGCACTCCAAGGGCCAGAGACCCAAGTGACGGAAGTCAGATGTCCTTCCGGATGCAAACTCAGCGTTTTCAGTGCCCTTCTGCGGGATAGTCACCTCCCCGGTGACCCGCGGTTCTCAAAGTATGACATTTTCAGAGACCCGGAATGACAAATTTTGCTAGTCGCCCCGTTTCCCTATCTTACCCTGAAAGCGCGCGCCAGATGCGGCAACTCCCATCCTGGGAACGCGTCAGCCAGCCTTTCTTGCGCAACAAAGCTGCCCACCGCCGAGACGCCGAGAACGCCGAGTAGACCCAAGGAAAAGCGCCTGCCGTAGCGAACCGAAAAACTCATTTTTCGGAGCGACGGAACCGCGCTATCCAAGGCCCATTTACGACTTCAGCCCTCGTTACCCGAGAGGTGGTTACCGTCGATTGCTCCTGGGCAACACACATCGCTTAACTTCCCAGGCAGCGCGCTAGAATCGGCCTCGGCAGGGAGCGACGAGCGACACGATGTGGTTGGGCAAGCGCTGTAGCTTCTTCCCACCGATCGTTTTCGTTTCCACCCATCTCATGTCCGCTTTCGGCGAAAAGCGCGTCGTCATCTGCTGCCTCTTGCTGGTGGCGGCCACGCTTGCTTTCTATAATCCTGTTGCTCATAACCAATTCACCGATTTTGATGACTCCGTCTATATTCTGAGAAATTCCCAGGTACAGACCGGCCTCAGCTGGAACACAGTGAAGTGGTCGTTCACGACCTTTCACGCCGGATACTGGCATCCCGTGACTTGGCTGTCTCATGCCCTGGACTGCCAAATTTTTCGCCTCAATCCAACCGGCCACCATTACGTCAATCTCTTATTGCACGCGGCGAATGCGGTGCTGCTGTTTTTGTTGCTGTGGCGGGCGACCGATCTCCCCTGGCCCAGTCTGGTGGTCAGCGCGTTGTTCGCCCTGCACCCGGTCAATGTTGAATCCGTTGCCTGGGTCGCAGAGCGCAAGAACGTTCTCAGCATGTTGTTTTTTCTGCTCGCCCTGTATGTTTACGACCGCTATGCCCGCAGCGAAAGACGATCCCTCTTCTGGGGGGTGACCGCTCTTTTTGCGCTCGGTTTGATGGCGAAACCGCAGATCGTAACGCTGCCGTTTGTGCTTCTGCTTTGGGATTACTGGCCGCTGCAGCGCATGTTTGCGACCGCAGAGTCGCACGGGACGATCGCTCCGCGCTCTTTCGGGTTTCTGGTTTGGGAGAAGTGGCCTTTGTTCATTCTGGCCGCGGCCGATTCCGTCATCACCGTGATCGCACAGCGCGCCGGGGCCGCGGTACGGACCGCGGCCGAAGTCTCGCTCGCCTCCCGCTTCCAGAACGTTTTTGTTTCCTACGTGCGCTATTTAGGGGAACTGTTTTGGCCCGCTCGCCTGGCCCCCATGTATCCGCATCCCGGGAATTCGCTTTCCGCCTCGGATGTGGCGGCTGCCGTGGCTTTGCTCTTGCTGATTTCTACGCTAGTGTTGCGCTGGCGTGACCGGCGTTATTTGCTGGTCGGCTGGTTTTGGTTTCTGGGAACCCTGGTTCCGATGATCGGAATTGTTACGGTGGGCGAGCAGGCGATGGCCGATCGCTTCGCCTACATCCCCTGCATCGGGGTGTTCGTGGCCGTGGTTTGGACTTTACACGCTTGGACATTACACGCGTGGGTGGGGGCTGCGCCCGCCTCCGCGAGTCGCATTCGAAGCGTGTGCATGGGCGGCGCCGCGGTTCTTGCGATCTGTGTTCTGGGATGCCTGACTTATCGCCAACTCGGTTACTGGAGCGACGACGAAACGCTGTGGCGCTACACCTTAAGCGTCACTGAGCGCAATTACATGGCCCACGACAATCTCGCCCTGGCTCTAGCCAAGCAGGGACGATCGGACGAGGCGGTGGCTGAATTCCGGGCTGCCAACGCGCTGCATAAATATCCACCCGGGCAAGTCCTCGAACTCGCCATGTACGAATTGCGCGTGGGACATCCGCAGGAAGCGGTCGAGGAATGCGACTCGGTTTTGCGCGGTTCGAGCGATCCGCAAATTCAGGCGGTCGCGTCTAGCTTGCGTGGCCAGGCGCACCTGCTGTCGGTAGCTGCCCGACAAGAAGCTGGTTCTACCGCCGAGACGCCGAGTGCGCCGAGTAAAGGCGAGGAAGATCAAAACAGGCACCGCCAGCGCTAACTCAAGTTTCGTATCAGCTCATCGCTTCATTTCGTATGCTTCGTACCAGGGCATCGCTTCAGCGATGCCACAAGTGCTGTGAATTGAGATGCCCTTTAGGGGCTGAGCGCCAGTGTTTTCACCAACCTTCATTTTCTCGGCGTCTCGGCGGTGAACAGCTCAGCTTCTCTTCAGCAGCAGACAGGTCATGTCATCGTGCTGCGGAGTATTGCCGACGAACTCATCCAATTCCACCAGCAGGCGGCGCAGTAATTCCGCGGGAGCCGATCCCGATTCGCGATCCACCAGCCGTATCAACTGCGCTTCGCTGAATTCGTCCTGCTTCGCGTTCTCCGCTTCCACAATGCCATCGGTAAAAATCACCAGCCAGTCTCCGTTGTCCAGGCGGATCGTACCCGACTGGTACGCAGATTCCGCAAAAATGCCGATCGGAACGCCTCCAGCTTCCAGTCGCTCCAGCATTCCCGATCTCCTGCGCAGAATAGGAACGTTGTGCCCGGCGTTGATATAGGCCACGTCTCCGGTGGCGGGGTCCAATTCGGCGAAGAAGGCAGTGGTGAAGCGCACGCCGCCCTGGCTGTTGGAACACGAATAGCGATTCACGCCCGCGACCATTTCCGGCAGCGAGACCCCGCTCGTCGACAGCGTCCGTAAACTGGCCTGAAAAGTGGCCATGACCATCGCCGCGGGAATACTCTTTCCGGCTACGTCGGCCACGACAAAAAGTACGCGATCGTCTTTCGTTTGCTGGGCCGGCCGGAGGATCACGTCGTAGTAGTCGCCCGCCACCGTGTTTGCGGCACGCGTTGCGTAAGCAATCTGGAATCCGGGAATCTGCAGCGGCGCGCCGGGCAACAACCACGCTTGAATATCCTTGGCGATTTCGAGGTCGCGCTTCATCACCACGCGATCCGCCAACTCCAGCAGCAGGACGACGAACATCAGTACACCGCCCCAGAAATGCAGGTCCGGTCCCTCAACCGCGACACGATTGTGGTCACTCGTGTACGTGAAGCCGCCGCCTCCGCCGGGAAAGAACAGCAGAATCAGCGCCAGGAGCAGCAGCACGCGGCGCGCCGGGGTCAGCTTCTCCATGATTGCCCAGAACAACGCCTTCAAGACTTGCCAGGCCCGTCTTAATTTGGTTGGCTGCTGCGGAAGTTTGTCGAGCCCCGCGGAGTAAAGCCGGTAGCTCGAGCGCGCATCCTTTTCAAATTGCGACCACAGTTGATGCAGAGCCATCCCCTCGCTGACGCGATGCCAGAAGTGGCGCGCGTTATCTTTGAGGCGCGGAGGCGGTGGAACCGATTGCGGAGGGGAGGCCATGGCGAACTACACATTATAGGCTGGCTTTGCTTGTGGAGTGACGGGCGTCGCGCCCGCCCAGTTACGGAGCGGCCGGGCGAGGATGTCCGGCGCTCCACATGCAACTCAAAATAAGTCCATCTGGGCGAATTCAACATGCGCTTTCTGACTGCTGCGCGCGTGCTGATTTCCTATTCCGTGTTTGCGCCGTAATGCGGCCATCAACTTTGACAGGCGCTCCCCGTATCCTTTGGGCAGAAACGCGCGATCGTTATAGCGCTCGCGGTAATGTGCTGCGAGGGCAGGGAAGTGCTGCTCGATAAATGGCATAAATATCGCCGCCGAACACGGCTTGAGAAATAACGGATTGGCAAAAATATATTTTGCCCCCGCTGCGCTGGCGGCAGCGACCAGGGCTTCCAGATCGCGCGGCCGGTCGGTGATCTCGGGCAGCACGGGAGCGCAGATCACGCCCGCATCCACGCCCGCCAGATTCAACTGCCGAACTGCCTCCAGCCGCAAGTCGGGGCGAGGGGCGCGCGGTTCGAGCTTGCGCGCCAGGTCGGAGTCTACCGTAGTCACGGTCATATTCACGAAGATGCGGTTGTGCTCGGCGATGCGCCGCAGGATCTCCACATCGCGCGTGACCAGGTTCGACTTGGTCACAATTCCGATCTCCAGCCCGGAGTGTTTGGCCAGTTCTTCGAGGAGGGCGCGCGTCACTTCGAAGCGGCGCTCCGCCGGTTGATAGGGATCGGTGGCCGTGCCAATGGCAATCTCCTCGCCGCGCTTGACCTTTTTCAACTCCGAACGCAGCAGCGCCGCGGCTTGTTGCTTAACGAAAATCTTCTGTTCGAAGTCGACGCCATCGCGCAGCTCCATGAACTCGTGGGTATAACGCGCGTACAGCGAGCGCGTTCCGAGCGTGAAGTACTCAACGTTGTGGCCCTCGCGAAGCGAGTCGGCGTCGGCGGCAAGGCGCGCGATGCCGATCAGCTTTGGGTGAGAATCGGCATCGGAGAACAGCGGGAGCGAGGACATAGGCGCGGCGTGTATTCGCCATTTGTTCGCCTACAATACCTCGAGTCCGTGAATCTTGTCAAATGGACTGGTGCGGCCGCGACATCACAATGGATTCCTCAACGAGCGCTATCGCCTGATTTCGGAAACTATCAGCAAAGCCGACAAGAGGCTCCGCACAAGCGGGGTTGGACGGGGCAGGGTTGAATCAAGAATTGACGAGCAGCTACGGCGTTACTTCGAACACAACGCCATCTTCGTTTGATCCGCCCTCCCACGTCGTGCCATAGATGTTGCCCGCACCGTCCAGAGTCAAACTGGCATAAGGATATGTCCCGTCCGTGACGTTGAAACTCCACAAAACCTTCTCTTTATAAGCCGCCTTGCCCGCCGGAGCCACTAACTCGAACACCGTCCCAGCGCCTGACTTGCCGTCGAGGGAGGTCGTCCCATAAATATTCCCCACCGAGTCGAACACAATACCCGCAAGGGGAAAAGACCCGTCCTTGCCGCCCTTGAACGAGTACAGAAGCTTCTCCGTGTAGGTCCCCTTCTTTTTCCCCGTCACTATGGGGCTCAGCTTGAAAACGACGCCGGCGTTCTTAGCCCCTCCGCTGGCGGCCACCCCATAGACATTTCCCGCACTATCCACCGAGGGTGCGCCCTGCGGATCGGAGCCATCCTTG
>JBEKED010000128.1:0-12023 GCA_050014035.1 Terriglobales bacterium | reverse complement strand
TTATTCTACTGCGATGACAAAGAAGTTATTCCACCGCGATGACAGAGAACTTATTCTACTGCGATGACAAAGAAGTTATTCCACCGCGATGACAAAGAAGTTATTCACCGGGACGACCAAAAGAATCATGGCCGCCGGGATTACAGAAAAGGTTAGGGCACGAAACTGCGGGCGGCACGATGCTAGTAGAGGTTCGCATTCCGCGATACCATCTGAGTGATGCTGCGCGAAGCTACCGTTGAACGTCGTCAGGAACTCCGGCCAGAACCGCGCCAGGAAATTCTGCGCACGGCTGCGCGCCTTTTTCAACAGCGCGGATACGATGCCACGTCCATGAACGATGTGGCCGCCGCGCTCAAGCTTTCCAAGGGCGGCCTTTATCACCACTTCCAGTCGAAAGACGAAATTCTGTTTCACATCATGTCGCACGCCATGCAGATCACGGAAGATCGGGTCATCAACGTGGTGCGGCGCGTTGACGCAGGGCGCATCGACGCTACCCGCGCTGACGTGACGGAAGAACGCCTGCGCACGCTGATCCGGCTGCACATTCAGGTTGTGCTCAGTCCCGAAGACCGCGAAATCACGGTGATGCTGCACGAGAATCATCCGCTGCCGCCGGCGCTGCGGCGCAAGATCAACGCGCGCAAGAAAGATTACCTGCATTTCGTCGAGCACCTCATCGCCGACGTGCAACGCAGTGCCCAGCGCAAGCGCAATTTCCCGGCGTCGCCAGTCACGCCGCGCGCCGCCGCCCTGGCGCTGGTCGGAATGATCAACTGGATCTACCAGTGGTATAAGCCCGACGGCCCGTTGACCGGAGATGCGATCGTGCAGCAGTACACGGAGATTTTTTTTCGCGGCGCAGTGGGGTAGCTCTCGGTTCTTCAATTCTCATCATGACCGGTTTCTTTCACATCGACGATCTCTCGTGCCGGCGCGCGGGGACGGGCAAAGTCTACTTCGAATTCCTTCGCGTTCCCGCGATGAGCGCTGGGGTGTACGTTCTTCCGGAAGGTGGGACTGATCGGCAGAAGCCGCATCACGAGGACGAGATGTACTACGTCGTGCGCGGGCGCGCTCGCGTACAAGTCGGCTCCGATCACGCCGAGGTGCGACCGGGCTCCGTCATTTTCGTCGAGGCGGACCTGGAGCATCGCTTCTATGACATCGAGGAAGAACTCGAAGTTTTGGTTTTCTTCGCCCCGGCGGAACGGGAGTGAATTCGGTGTTGGCCGGGCGAGAGCCTGCCGTGAGCTTGCCGAAGGGACGCCCGGCGCTCCACTGGAATGAGGAGGCTGCGAGAAAAAGAACAGCCCGCAAGCTTTTCAGCCTGCGGGCTGCCCGGTGGACTGTTTGGGATTGACTGAGGTGGTCACTCTCGTGGCCCCTCGCTTCGACCACCCCGTCACGCGAAAACCGCGCGTGCCGGGGACCCCGGTCTCCGGTGCCGGACACAGCGTGTGCCTGGCGGATCAGACTTTATGTTTATCAATCAGCCCATACTCACGGATTGTATGCGAGAGAATGTTCTCGATTTGCCCGACCACCAAAGGTTCCTCGAGAACTCCGCTTAGAGCAACCGCCCTAAGACTCAGCCACCTCACCTGGTCTGGAATTGCTACAACTACCATCTGAACTTGTCATCCGACCACCTCCTTTCCGGTGTAAGGGCAGAGTACAAAAAAGCCGGGTCGGCGTCAACGGCAGGGTTGGGGTGTGCCGGAAGAGGCAACAGAGTCCAGTTCTCGGTTCCCGGTTCGGCGCGCGGCTCGGCCCCTAAAGGGGCATCTCAATTTAGAGGACTTATGGCATCGCTAAACAGGCTGCGGAAAAACTTCGTTGCACGCCGCGGCGTTCCCGCAGCGGCTAAAGCCGACACCGAAAATAAGGCGTTCATCGCAGCGGTAAACCGCTGCGCCACCCAAAAGCAAGACCAAAACGGAGTTTTTCCGCAAACTGTAAAGCGATGCCCTGATACGAAACCTGAGTGTTTGAGCAAACTGTAAAGCCGCGGCCTTTCAAGACAAATTCAAACCGACCCACTACCCGGTCACAGTATTAGTTGGCGCAAAATCGCCATTCTCTAGTAAACTCATCGTGTATATATGGTATTGGGCTGGCTGCGGTTTCCATCCCCCGGAAAACATCGTGGCAAACCCTGGTTCTCTGGAGATTTCTGATGACAACCCTACCGACAACTTCTTATCCATGCGCGGTCTCTTCCGAGGGCGAGGCGCTTGCGACCGCGGAGAGCCGCGTTACTGAAGACTGGCTGGCGGTCTGGATCGGCCTGTTCGTGTTCGCGCTGTCGCTGTCGCTGCTTGCCGGGATCGACCTGCTGGGATGGGCGGTCACGACTTCGGTTTGGACTCTGCCGGCAAAGGCCTTGGCGCCGGCGTCGAAGCTCTATGCTCATGTGCCCGCCTCGCTCTCGCTGGTGGGAACTTATTTCTTTTTGCTGGTGGTGCTGCTGGTGGCGGCGAAAGCTCTGGGCGTCGATCTGAAGCGATTCGCGGTGGGGTTTACGGCGATTTTCATCGTCAGTTATGCCTGCTGGTTCGTGGGAAGTTGGGCGTACATTGCGGCTACTCCTGATAAGCGCGCCGGGTTGAAAATCGCGTGGTCACTCAACCTCACAAACGAATCGGGATTCATCATCGCCCTGCTGGCGGGCTTAGTCGTCGGCAATTTTTTGCCGGGCGTCGCCCGCGCAATCAAGGAGGCAGTCCGCCCGGAGTTGTACATCAAGACCGGCATCGTGATTCTTGGCGGATTTCTTGGGATTGCGGCGCTTGAGCAACGGCAATTGGCAGCTTCGGTTATCTTCCGCGGCATTTGCGCCATCATCGAGGCTTACCTGATTTACTGGCCGATCGTGTACTTCATCTCGCGGCGTTATTTCGGTTTCAGCCGCGAATGGGCCGTGCCTCTGGCTTCCGGCATTTCGATTTGCGGTGTGTCGGCGGCTATCGCTACCGGCGGCGCAATTCGGGCGCGGCCGATCGTGCCCATCATGGTTTCGTCGCTAGTCGTCATTTTTTCCGTCATCGAGTTGATGATGCTTCCCTTCGCGGCCCAGCATTTCCTCTATAACCAGCCTATGGTCGCGGGCGCCTGGATGGGACTGGCGGTCAAGACTGACGGCGCGGCGGTGGCTAGCGGCGCGATCACCGACGCTCTCATTCGCGCCAAGGCGTTGGCCGCCACTGGAGTGGTTTATCAGGCTGGTTGGATCACGGGCGTTAGCGCCACGGTGAAGGTATTCATCGATGTCTTCATCGGCGTGTGGGCGTTTATTCTGGCCTGGATTTGGTCGGCGAAAATTGAACCCCGCCGGGGAGAGAAAGTTAAAGTCGTCGAGATCTGGCAGCGTTTCCCGAAATTTATTTTGGGTTACGTTGCCACGTTTCTGATCGTGCTGGGCATTGGCGTTGGTTTTCCGGCGCTGATTCCAAAGGTGAGGGCGTCAATGGGGCAAGCGAATGTGTTTCGGGCCATCTTTTTTCTGATGACTTTCTTCGCGATTGGAGTGCTCTCCAATTTCCGCAAATTGTGGCAGGAGGGCATTGCCAAGCTCGCCGCGGTCTATGTGCTGTGCCTGTTCGGATACATCATTTGGGTCGGATTGCTGATCTCGTGGCTGTTCTTCCACGGAGTGCTGCCGCCAGTCCTGAAGGGAGGTTAAGAGGATCAGGTGATCGGGTCATCGGGTGATCGAAAACCCACGAACGCCAGAGGATGAGGTCGAAAAGGTGAATATGACAGAACCGCGGGTGGGGGAAGAACTTAAGAAGATGGAAAGTGAGTACGAGCCGTTGCTTCCGGTGGAACGCAAGCTGATTTGGTACACGTTCTCCACCGGCGTCGTGCTGCTGGCGATTTTCGTGCTTATCAGCCGCTGGTTTGTTTAGCGCAGCGATAAACCTCTACCATCAAGGACACTAAGTAGCACGAAGGCTTTGATTCCGGGCGTTTGCTTCCAGGCCTTGGCGGTTCAGGGTGTGGGATGCCCGATTCCGTTTGCCTGAGGGATGCAACCTGGCAGGCTCCTCCTGCAACTAAAGAATTAGTTACCTTTTGGCGCATGGAGCGTCTACAAGGTGCAGGAGGGCGTCCGGTGCCGCCGAGACAATCGGATACTTTGACCGAAGCCGAGTTGCGGATTATGAACGTCCTGTGGGAGATGGGATCGGGCACGGTCCAGCAAGTCCTTGATTCTATTACTCCAGCTCCAACGTTGGCCTATAACTCTGTCCTGACCACGATTCGCGTTCTGGAGAGAAAGGGTTATTTGAAACATCTAAAGGATGGGCGCGCACATGTGTACACGCCGCTGGTCGGGCAGCAGGAAGCGAAGCGCTCGGAGATTCGGCATCTGGTGAGCCGTTTTTTTAAGAACTCTCAGGAGCAACTGGTCTTGAACCTCCTGGAAGATCAGGGTGTTGGGCAAGAGGAAATCGATCGTCTGCGGGAGATGCTGGTTCAGAGGGATGCGAAATGAGCTGGCTATTTTTGTCTTCATTCCTAGCTTCGTTCCTATTTTCATCTTTATCTTTATCTTTATCTCTGCAGAGCGTGGCGCAGATATCGATTGAGCGCATTCTGAACGCGCTGCCCGAAGGCTTGTTGGTCGCGGTTTTTGCGTGGGCGTTGCTGCGCGTTTTGCGAAAACAGAATTCGGGAACACGGTTTGCCGTCTGGTTCCTGGCATTGCTTACGGTCGCCGCGCTCCCAGTGTGGGGTGGTTTTGGTGATGGCCGGGCGCTGATGGGCCCCGGGATGACGTGGGGACGCCTCCACCCTGCGATTACTATCCCGGGGACCTGGGCGCTTTTCGGGTTCGTGGCGTGGGCGCTGGGCGCGTTGGTGGCGATGGCGCGTTTGGTGCTTGGGCTTTGGCATTTGCGACGACTGCGGCAGAGTTGCACTCCGGTGGTTGCGGCCGATCTCGATCCGGTGGTGCGAAAAACGGTCGAGGCCATCGTTGCTTCAGCGCCAGTAACAATATCCACGTCAGAGTGGGTGCGCGTGCCTGCTGCTATCGGATTCTGGAAGCGGACGATTATCCTGCCGGCGTGGGCTTGGCGCGAGCTGCCGCCTGAGGATCTCAACGTCATTCTGTTGCACGAATTCGCGCATTTGCGGCGCGGCGATGACTGGACCAATCTCATTCAGAAAGTCGTGCGGGCCTTGTTCTTCTTTCATCCCGCAGTGTGGTGGATTGAGCGACGGCTTTCGGTGGAACGCGAAATGGCTTGCGACGACGCTGTGCTGGCCGAAACCGCCAATCCGCACGGATACGCCACCTGTCTGGTCTCGCTGCTGGAAAAAAGTCTGGCGCATCGGCTGGAACAACGTCTTGCCGATAAACAATGGGCGATGGCTCAGGCTGCGGTTCGCCGCGCGCACGAGGCTTCGCTACGGCTGGCACAGATTCTCGACTCCAACCGGCCGAGGGCCACGCGCGTCTGGAAGCCGGCGCTGGGCATGGTTGGCGCTTTTGCGTTTGTCTGCCTGCTGGCGCTGCCGTTAGCGCCGCAGTTCGTCGCGTTCGATCGCGTGGGGACGGACGCATTCGTCAGTTCAGGCCGGGCTCAGCTAGAAGGCAGCCAGCTACGATCCTCGTTGTCACCGGCGGCGGTCATTCCCGCTGCGTTGCGCACCGGCGAGTCGTCGGTGAGAGTGGTACCTAGAACGGCGAAGGCTAAGGCTACTCCTACCCAAGCCCAGCCCGCGCCCCGGTTCGCTCCTGCTGGGGTAGTGACCGCACGCATGAACGAGGCGTGGCCGCTTGAACAAGTGGTCCCGATCAGCGCGCGGGCGGATCAGGAAATCGCGTCTCAATTTACAGCGCCGCAATTTCCGGCGTCCGAAGTTCCGGCGCCCCGATTTCAGACCGTGGTCTTTTTCGAAACCACGCAGTACGTAGCATCCGATTCGAGGGTGTGGAGAGTGCAGGTATGGCACGTGATGTTGTTGACTGCTGAGCGCGAGCGCCTGGCGAAAGTGCCGGTGGTCAATTCGCTGTAGCGGGCGGGCAAAATTTTTTTGCGGTTTAGCAACTACATATTTAGTTGCACGATTTTAGTTTCAAGATTTTAGTTGCACCCAGAACTAAGGAGAAAAGCAAATGAAGATGTGGATGGAAGGTTGGAAAGCACGTTGTAAAGCAGCCACGACCCGGCGATTGCTAGTGGCCGTGTTGGCCATCGTAGCAGTGGGGTCGGTGGCAACATTCAATTTTGCGAAGTCGGCAAAAGCAGCGGCGGCTCCGGCTCCGGCGGCAGCAGCTCTGGATGACAACAGCGTCGCGGCTCTGCTGACGCTCGACCGCGCTATGGAAACGCTGGCGGCGCGAGTTACTCCGGCGGTCGTGAACGTTACGGTCGTATCGAAGGGCAACCCGCAGCAGAGCGAAATGGAAGGCATGCCGGACATGCAGCAGTTCTTCGGCCCGAACGGTCCTTTCGGCCGTCAGTTTCGGATGCCGTCGCAACCGCAGAATCGCATGGAGCACGGCCTGGGCAGCGGCGTGATTATCTCTCCCGACGGATACATCGTCACCAACAATCACGTGATCGACGGAGCCGTCGATATTCGCGTCACCATGAGCAACCGTGAAATGCTGCCCGCGAAGCTGATCGGCGCCGATCCGTTGACCGATCTCGCGGTCATCAAGGTGAGCGGAAACAACCTGCCGAGCGTGCCCTGGGGGAACTCGGCCGATCTGCACCCGGGACAGACGGTGCTGGCGTTTGGCAATCCGTATGGGTTTCGTTTCACGGTGACGCGCGGCATTATCAGCGCGTTGAATCGTCCAAATCCGGATGCCAGCGACCGCCGCAAACCGGGCGAATTCATTCAGACTGACGCGGCCATCAATCCCGGCAACTCGGGCGGAGCGCTGGTGGATGCGCGCGGCGAGCTGATCGGTATCAATACTTTCCTGATTTCATCGTCGGGATCGTTCTCCGGCATGGGCTTTGCAATTCCGACCCAGATCGTCCAGCCCATAGTGGACACATTGATTCGCGACGGCAAAATAACGCACGCCTTTATCGGAATCCAAATTTCCGATCTGACTCCTGACAACGCCAAGTTCTTCGACATGAAGAAAGCGGAGGGCGCGCTGGTGGCCGACGTTCAGCCGGACGCGCCGGGGGCTAAAGCGGGGCTGCGCACCGGAGACGTGATTACCGAAATGGATGGAAAGCCCGTAGCCGATGCCGGTGAATTGCAGATGAGGGTTGCGCAAAAACGGCCGGGTGACACCATCCATCTGCAGGTGGTGCGGGACAGCAAACCGACAACGATTGCCGTGACGCTCGAAACTCTCAATGGGGACAAAGGCACGGAAGTCGCGAGCAGCGAGCACGGTAAAGGGCGCTGGGGGCTGAGTCTCTCCGATCTGACTCCAGATGTTCGCGATGAAGTGCAAGCGAAGCCGTCCGTTCATGGCGCGGTCGTCGAGGAGGTCAAGCCGGGCAGTCCGGCCGATAATGCGGGGCTGCAACGTGGCGACGTCATCATGGAAGTGAACCGGCACGCGGTTAAATCCGCGGCGGACGTGGTGGACCAGTTATCCAGCGTTCCGGCCGGCCAGGATGCGCTGGTTCTGGTGTGGTCACAGGGTGGCAGCACGTTCCGGGTGTTGCATCCCTCGCAGGGCTAACGGGCAATTGCTGGAAAACCCCGTTTGCGCGCCGCGTTCCACTCGACCTCCTGGCGGGTGGGGCGCGGCGCGAATTTCTTGGTGGTTGTGGAGAGTAGGGATTCCGTCGGCAGGCTCAGGTCGGGGACTTGGTTGCACGCCGCGGCGCTCCCTCAGCGGCTAAAGCCGGCACTGAGAATCGGGCGTTTTATCGCAGCGGTAAACCGCTGCGCCGCCCAAAAGCAAAATCAAAAGCGGTAAACCGCTGCGCCGCCCAAAAGCAAAATCAAGATGGAGTTTTGCAGCAAACTGCCTAGTCCGGCCATTGTACAACTGGAAGGGCGAGAGCCTTGCCCTGAGCTTGGTAAAGGGACGCCCGTCGCTCCACCGTTGCCGCTGATGCGGGACATCAACAATTCGAATTGGACTTCACCGCCGCCGGAGGTTACAGTTTTGAGTTGGTTATCGTCAAGAATGCAACTTTAAGACAGCAGTCTCGCCATCCTATGTACACCGTGGTAATCAGCATTTCGCCGCCAATGTGGAGTAGTAACGTTTACCCGATAAAATAGCATCATAAGGACGCTTCTAATCGGCTTCGGGGTAGATAAAATCTTGGCGGAATCGCGCAGGGTTGGGTTGAGTTTGCGGTGGGAGCCGAGCTGCGCTCGGGCTGGACAGACGAGGGTCTGTCCTTACGCGAGCTCTTGGATCGTAAGAGCAATATGAGTTCTCAAGTGCGTGGAAACGCAGCTTGACTGAGAACTGCTGTTTTTGAAACGGAGACTAATTTGGATCGATCGGATGAGCTGGTTCAGGACCATGATCACGCGGCCTGTTCTCTCGCTGCCAACTACATGCTGACCTGGGACGAAATCGCCAATCTGGCGGCGGAACCAGGCAAGCCGGCTGAGACGCTGATGAACGTGGTGGCCTTGATTGCCCGGCGGTTTGGCACCGATGTTTGCTCTGCCTACCTGCTCGAGCCCGACCGCGCCAATCTGGTTCTGGCCGCAACCCTAGGGCTGCGTCCGGAATCCGTGGGTAAGCTGCGCATGGCAGTGAATGAAGGACTGGTCGGCCTGGTCGCGGAGCAGGTTCGTTCCGTGGCCGTGGAAAAGGTCAAAAGTCATCCCCGTTTCAAATACTTCAGCGAAGCCGGCGAAGATGATTACCAATCGTTCCTGGGAGTTCCGCTCATCGATCGCGGCGTGCTGCAAGGCGTACTGGTGGTCCAAACCACGGAGCCGCGCATCTTCCCGGAAAATGAAATTCGTCTGTTCACCGAGGCGGCGAACCGGGTCGCGCACATTGTGAGCGAAGCCCGAACCCTTGACCGTTTCATTGCTCCGGTGCAGGAACGGCTCTGGGCGCTGGCCCGTAATCTGTGGTGGAGCTGGGATCACGATTCGGCCGGGTTGTTTCGCGAAATCGACCCCTTGCGCTGGAGTCAGCTCAACCACAGTCCGGTGGCGCTGTTGAATGAGTATCCGCTCGAAAGACTGGAGGCGCGCGCCGGCGAGCTCGCGCTGCATGGCCGCATCAACTATGCCTATCGCCGCCTGCGCGAGTACGAAGAAGCCGAGCGCACCTGGGGAGCGCGCCACGCGGGCGTGCTGCGGCCCCGTCCCGTCGCGTATTTTTCCGCCGAATTCGGGGTCCACGAGTCTCTTCCCATCTACTCCGGTGGACTCGGAGTTCTGGCCGGCGATCACGTCAAGAGCGCTTCCGACCTGGGCATCCCGCTGGTTGCCGTGGGCCTGTTTTATGGCCAGGGATATTTCCGTCAGCGCCTGGATCGCGACGGCTGGCAGCGCGAAGAGTACCTCGAAATCGATGTCAACCACCTGGCCATGGAAACCGCCATAGGAATCGATGGCCGACCCGTCGTGGTGCAGGTCGACACCCGACATGGTCCGATCTATGCGAAAGTTTGGCGCGTGAAAGTCGGCCGTTGTGATTTGTTTCTCCTCGACTCCGATGTAGACGGCAATGCTCCCGAAGACCGCGATATGACTTCGCGTTTGTACGGCGGCGATGGCCGCGTGCGTGTGCACCAGGAAATATTGCTGGGTGTAGGCGGTCTGCGCGCGCTGAAAGCGCTCGGTATCACCCCGGGGGTTCTTCACCTCAACGAAGGGCACAGCGGATTTGCCGTGCTGGAAGCCATTCGGCAGCGCATGGTGGAAGAAGGCATCAGCTTCGATAAGGCGATGCCGCGGGTAGCGCGGGAAGTGGTTTTCACGACCCACACTCCCGTGCCCGCCGGCCACGATCGCTTCGATGCCGATCTGGTCGAAGAGCATCTCGGACCTTTGCGCGAGAGCCTCGGCCTTTCCAGGGAAAGTTTCATGGCGCTGGGACGCGAGCATGCGGATAGCGACGAACGTTTTTGCATGACTGTGCTCGGGCTGAAGCTCTCGCGCCGCGCCAATGCAGTTTCCTCGCTGCACGGCGAAGTTTCCCGCGCCATGTGGACGGGTCTCTCTCCGGGGAAAAACGAAGACACGGTTCCCATTGGACACATCACCAACGGCGTCCATGTCCCCTCATGGCTGGCGCCGCAAATGTTTCGCCTCTACGACCGCCACCTGGGCACGGGATGGCAACTGCACAGCAGCGACGCCAAAATCTGGGAAGGGATTGAAGACGTCGACGACGGCGAACTTTGGGAGACGCATTGCAACCTGAAGTCGGGGATGATTCAATTTGTGCGGCGCCGCGCCGTCAAGCAGGCCACACGCCGCGACGAGCCCCGGGAAGTGTTGCAGCGGCTGGAACGTGTGCTCAGCCCCGATGCGCTGACCATCGGTTTTGCGCGCCGTTTTGCCACTTACAAGCGCGCCAATCTGATTCTGGCCGACATGGAAAAATTGGCCAGCATGGTCAATGATCCCAAACGGCCGGTCCAGTTTGTGTTTGCCGGCAAGGCCCATCCTCTCGATGAGCCCGGCAAGCGCGTCCTGCAGCAGGTTGCGCAACTGATGCGTGACCCGCTGTTTTCCGACAAACTCGTCTTCGTCGAAGACTACGACATCAACGTCGGCCGCCATTTCGTGCAGGGTGTGGACGTCTGGCTGAACAATCCGCGGCGTCCGCTCGAAGCCTCGGGAACCAGCGGACAGAAAGTGGTTTTGAACGGCGGCCTGAACCTGTCGGTGCTCGACGGCTGGTGGGCGGAAGCCTATGACGGCCTGAACGGCTTCGCCATCGGCAACGGCCGAACCCACTCCGATATGAACGTTCACGACACGCGCGACGGCGAAGACCTGATGCGAGTGCTGCGTGACGAAGTGATCCCGCTCTACTATCAGCGGGATCGCGACGGTCTTCCGCGCGGCTGGATCAAGCGCATGAAGCGCACCATCCGCACTCTGGGCTGGCGCTTTAACGCCGACCGCATGGTGATGGATTACACGCTGCGCTGCTACGTTCCCGCTGCCGGCGGCACGTCGAGCGACCTGCGGGTAAGACTGTAGGGAACTAGTGGAGCGCCGAGCGTCCCTGCTCGGCGCTCCGCGCCCATCCTTCGAAAATCGGCTGCCGACCTTCGCCCTCCAGCTGCCGATCCATTGAACCGAAAGAGTCTCCTATTGCGATTTTGACTTGACAGTTCCGCCCAGCCGTTTAATATGAATGAATATTTATGCACAATAATGGATAAATATGCCTCAAACGGCAAACCAGGGAGTCGCGAAGGATTTGACGAAATTCCGATGACGGCCAAACTTAAAACCGCAGTTCTGGGCGCGACCGGCTATTCCGGCATGGAACTCGCGCGCCTGCTCGGCCGGCATCCTCGCACCGACGTGCCCTTGCTATTGCGGCGCATCACAAAGCCAGACGATACCGGCGCTCACGCCTCTGGAGTGCCGCACATTTCCGGCAACGGCAACTTGCCGATACAGCCGTTTTCCTGGTCGGCGTTGGAGCAGGGTGGCGTGAAATTGTTGTTCCTGGCTACACCGCACTCGGTTTCGCGCGAACTTGTTCCCGAGGCCATAGCGCGCGGCCTGCGTGTCGTCGATCTCAGTGGGGCTTGGCGGCTGAAACAGGAACAGCATCGCGCCATCTACGGCTTCAAAGATGCCGACGCGCAAGCGGCGGCGGAGCTTACCAAGCGTGCCGTGTACGGTTTGCCGGAGTTGAATGCAGACCAGATCCCGTCCGCGGCTCTGGTTGCGAATCCCGGCTGCTATGCGACCTCTGTGATCCTGGCGCTGGCACCCTTGCTTGCGGCGGACTTAGTGGATCGCGATCGGGGCATTATCTCCGATTCGAAATCGGGCGTTTCGGGCGCGGGGAAGGAGCCCACGGCGCGCACTCATTTCGTCTCGGTGGCTGACAACTTTTCTGCCTACTCGGTTTT
>JBEKED010000127.1:0-10611 GCA_050014035.1 Terriglobales bacterium | reverse complement strand
GAGATGGCGCGCGCACGGTGGTGCGGCGCAGAAGCAATGGCAGCGGCGTTGTCAACGGCAATAGCGGAGACTTTGTGGTGGGCGAGGAACGGATCTCGCGCCAACAGTTGCTGGATCGGATTGACGAAGCTCCGGAGAAGTTCAATCCGAATGTGTTGTTGCGTCCGGTGGTGCAGGATTACCTGCTGCCTACACTGGTTTACACCGGCGGAGCGGCGGAAGTCGCATACTTCGCGCAGGCCGCGGTTGTGTATGAGAAATTGCTGGGACGAGTGACGCCGATTATGCCACGCTTTTCGGCGACGTTGCTTGAAGCCAAGCCGGCGCGTTTGCTGGCGCGATATAACCTGGGCCTGCCCGACGTGCTGCAAGGCCCGGAGAAGGTGCGGGAAGCGATTGCGGCTCGTTCGCTGCCGGCGGACTTGCAGGCGCGATTTGAAGAAGCCTACGCAAGTGTTGAACGGTCAATGATTGCTCTGCGCGAGTCGATCGGCAAGTTGGATTCAACTTTGGTCGCGGCGGCGGATGGCACGCGGATGCGCATGTGGCATCAAATCAACCGGCTGCACATGCGTGAGGCGCGCGCGGAATTGCTGCGGAATGAGGTCATCGGCCGGCACGCGGATGCCTTGAGTCACGCGCTGTTTCCGCACAAGGTGCTGCAGGAGCGCGAGGTCGCGGGCGTGAGCTTTGTGGCGCGATACGGGCCGGAGCTGTTGGCGAATCTCTATCAGCACATCGTTCCCGATTGCCACGATCACCAGGTGATTGAGGTGCAGTAGTCCGGCTTCCTTTACGAACGGGCTTGCTCCGTCGCTACGGGAAGGTTCATCCCCGCAGCATGATCTGCAACTCCTCCAGCGATTCCACGCGTGGAACTCCCTTGTCGCGGTAGGCGCCGGGCACGTCCATGAGGAGGGCTTGCATGCCGGCACCGGTGGCGCCGAGGTAATCCACGGAATAAACGTCGCCGACATAGAGGCTCTCTTCGGGTGCGGCGTGCAGACTATTCAGGGCGTGGCGGAAAATTTCCGGGTGCGGCTTCTCGTATCCCACGAGTCCGGAGTCGGTGATGGTGCGGAAACAACAGGCAATTCCACATTTCCGCAACACGTCTTCGATTCTGCCATCGGCATTGGAGATGACCGCAATCTGGTAGCGTTCGCCGATGGCGCGCAATTGTTCGGCGGTGCCGGGACGAATCGTGTCCCAGTTGGCGGAGTTGCGAATACCGGCGACGAGCTGGTCGCGGATGGCATTGAATTCGTCTTCGTCATGTTGCTTAACGCCGACTTCGGAGAGCAGTTGCGAATAAAACATCCACCAGAAACTGTGATCGGGGCTGCCGTTTTTGGTCATGATCCCATCGAACTGATTCTTGGTGCGGCGTTCCAAGTCGCGCAGGTGCTCGTCCTGGGGTACGATGCCACGTTCGGCGAGTGGGGCGTGAACGCGCTGGCGATTGGGAAACAGCAGCGTGTTGCCCACGTCGAAGAAGATGACCTTAATTCTCGAGTTCATGGTTTGTACCGCTTCTATTATCAGGCATGCTTCGGGTCCAGTAGGTCGGTTTCGCGGTGCAATCCACGGAACCCTTGAACCACCGAGGACACGAAGTATCACGAAGGCTTTTGTCGCAGGTGTCCTTTGTGTACCTTCGTGCCCTTGGTGGTGAATGGTTTCCGAAGCTCACCCAATCCGGCCGGCGATTTCGCGCGGGTGAAGCCGCCGAATCAATTAAACTAAAAATTTGCCGATAGATTAGTTGGAATAGCATTCATGGCGCAATTGCGAGTGGTGGTTCTGTGGCATCAGCATCAGCCGTTTTATAAGGACCTGGTGACGGGGCAGTATCGCCTGCCCTGGACCCGTCTGCACGGTTTGAAAGACTACTACGGGATGGTGAAACTGCTCGACGAATTTCCGCAAGTGCATCAGACGTTCAATCTGGTGCCGTCGCTGATCACGCAGATTCAGGATTACGTTTCGGGCGAAGCGCAGGACCCTTTCCTGCAGGTAGCGGCCAAGCCCGCGAAAGACCTGACTCAGGAAGAACGGCGGTTCGCCTTGCAGTATCTGTTTCAGGCGAATCCAACGAATGTCATCGGTCGCTATCCACGGTATCACGAACTCTGGGAGAAATTTCGCGGGGCGGGCGATTCTCCCGAGCGCGCGGAGAAATATTTTCTGCCACAGGATTTCACCGACTTGCAGGTGCTGTCGCAAATCGGGTGGTTCGACGAATATTTTCTGGCCGAAAAAGACATCGCAGAACTGATTCGCAAGGGACGGAACTATACGCTCGATGACCAGCGGCTGGTGATCGCTAAAGAGCGCGAACTGCTCGGGCGCGTTCTTCCGGCGCACGCCGAGGCGGCCAAGAAGGGCCTGATCGAAATTTCGGCGTCGCCTTTTTATCATCCTATTCTGCCGCTGGTGTGCGACACGGAAAACGGAGCCGTTTCCTCGCCTGGGCTGCCGCTTCCACTCAACCGCTATCGCCATCCCGCGGATGCTCGCGAGCAATTGCGCCGCGGACTGGACCTGCACAAAAAAGTTTTTGGAATGCGGCCGAAAGGCGTGTGGCCATCGGAAGGCAGCGTTTCCCCAGAGACTCTGGCGATTGCCGGCGAACTCGGAGTGCGCTGGATGGCTACTGACGAAGGCGTGCTTGGACGCAGCCTGGGAATCAACTTCTCGCGCGACGACTACGGTCATCTGAATGCGGACCTGGCGCACCGCCTGTATACGATTTATCGCTACGAGCATGAGGAGACGCGGATGAATCTCATTTTCCGCGACCACACGCTCTCCGACCTGATCGGATTCGTCTATTCGGGAATGCCGCCGCAGGATGCCGCCAATAATCTTATTCACAAAATTAAAGCTTCGGCGCAGCCGGTTCTTGCCAGCGGGCAAGACGCCGTGGTTCCCATCATTCTCGACGGCGAGAATGCCTGGGAATATTATCCGCAGTCGGGCCGCGAATTTCTGCGCAGATTCTACGACGCGCTCCAGAAAGATCCGGGGATGGAGGCGGTGACGGTATCCGAGGCGATTCTGCGCCACAAGAACGCAACCCCGCTGAAGTCGCTGGTACCGGGCTCCTGGATCAATGCCAACTTCAACGTCTGGATTGGAGCTCCGGAAGACAACAAGGCCTGGGAGTACCTGTATCACGCGCGCAATTTCTACGCCCAAGCCGCACCCGGCGCAACCGAGAAACAACGCAAGCTGGCGTTTGAAGAAATTCTGATCGCCGAAGGCAGCGACTGGAACTGGTGGTACGGACCGGAACATCACTCGGCCAACGATCGCGACTTTGACGAGCTTTATCGCAAGCACCTGTCGAACGTTTACCAGGCGCTCGGCGGCATTCCGCCCGATTATCTGGCGCAGCCGATTACCGGAGGAGCGGCGCGGCCTTCGTTCACGTCACAGACCGCCTACATCCATCCGCGGATCGCGGGCGATATGGTGCGCTACTTCGAGTGGATGGGGGCGGCATGTTACACGGCTGACCAACGCTCGGGCTCCATGCACGGCAAGCAGTTTCTGATGGATGAAGTGTTTGCCGGGATCGACGAGCAGTATGTATACGGGCGGCTGGATTTCGCCGGCAAAGTGCCGGAACACGGATTTGAAGTGGTGGTCAATTTGGAGTCATGGGCCAATCATGCCGCCAAGCCTCGGCGCGAGCTGCGTGTGGATGCGGTGGTCGAAAGCGGCCGTCTGCAATCGTGGAAAATGACGGAAGGTAAAGACAAGGTGGTTGCCGATGCGACGGATTCCAAAGATCAGGCGCGGGTAGCGCTCGGCCGGAATTTTGAGTTTCGCCTGCCGCTCACGTGGCTGCTTGCGGCTCCGCTCGACATTGACAAAGTGCGGGGATCGAAATGCTCGGATGTGCTGACCACGCGGCTGCGCCTGCGCTTCAGCGTATGGCAAAACCGCCTGCCGGTAGATGCCTTGCCAGTCGAAGGCTGGATCGAACTGGAGTTGCTGGCGGAGGAAGATCTGCTGGCGGCGAGCGGGTGATACAAGCAGATACGTCACACCTGTCTTTGGAACTTCCGAATGCATGCATACGTACAACCACCTATGTCGGCCATGAAAGTCAAGTTTTTCTGCCTTCTTCCCGTGCTGTGTGCTTGTGTTTCACTCGCGCAGGTCTGCCAAGCGCCGCCGGGTACAAAGGACGCTGCATCCGGGCACGGCATCGAAATTCCGATTTCGGTGCAGGGCGGTGTCGTCTTCGTTCCAGTAGTGATGAGTGATGGGAAAACGTACAGCTTCCTGCTGGATAGTGGTTTCGAAGATTCAGTGTTGGATCCCGAAACCGTTCGCGCTCTCCACCTCAGTTCCGGGGACAAGCACATGGAAGCGGCGCCCGGAGGGAAGGTCGAGTCCTCCACTGTGACCGGCGTTCACCGGACGGTTGGAGGCCGGACGCTCGCCGAAGAATCGCTAGCCACTCTTGATCTATCCGGCTTGAGTCCTCTGGTTGGGCATCGTATCGATGGCGTGCTCGGATACGACTTCTTCCAGCAGTTCGTAGTTATTCTTGATTATCAGCATCAACGCTTGACGTTGTGCGATCCCGCCTCTTTTCAGGCAGGGCGCGGGCAGTCCGTTCCGCTTAACCTGGGAAGCCGTCAGCCGTACATGGAGACTCAAATCGAAAGCACCAGCGGAAAGCTGATTCAGGCTTCCATCGAGATCGACACTGGGAAAGTAGATCCGTTCTCCCTGAACGCTGCCTTTGCACGCCGAAACGGACTCTTGGACAATGCCCCAGCGTTATTGGCCATGAAGGGAGTAAGCGTGGGCGGAGAGACGCAGGCGTGGGTGACGCGCGCGAAATCTCTGCGCTTTGCCGGGCTGCTGGTTAAGAATCCGGTGATGGGGATAGCCGAAGAGGACGTGGACCGGGCAGGTGGTCAGATTGGTTATGGACTATTGAAGCGCTTCACCATCACATTCGACTACAGCAGGAAGAAAGCCGTGTTCGAGCCGAACTCGAGTTTCGATCAGCCCTTTGAGTTCGACCATGCGGGACTTGTGCTCGGGACCGGGGGCGCGGACTTCTCATCCCTCACAGTTTTTATGGTGATCGCGGGCACGCCGGCCGCAGCCGCCGGAGCTCAACCTGGCGACGAGATTCTCACCATTCAGGACCGGCCCGCAAGCACCTTCTCCGTGGGCGAGGCACGGGAGTATTTCGAACATGCCGTGGGTCCGCAAAAGCTGAGCATTCGCCGGAACGGATCGACCGTGTTGCTGACCGTGCAATGCCGTCCCATCGTGTAGCTATCGGATAATTGGACTGTCGATAGTGCCTGCCCCGCCCCGTCCCCACACGGTTTAATTCTTACTGCCCGCTGCTGGCGACGGCCGTTGTCATGGTCATCGGACGGCTCAATTCCATGACCAGTTCCGTGCCTGCGGGAAGCATCGCGGACCGGTGTTTTCCGAGCCAGTGCGAGACGGTGATTGTCGCGGCAACGGCTCCGCCGATCAGTAAGCCTTTGCCGCCTCCAGCCAACCCGCCGATGAGCATTCCGCCGCCGGTGGCCATGCCGATTTCGGTGAGATCTTTGCCGTCGTGGCCAGCGCCTTTGAACTGTCCTTCGGTGTTGACGTCGGTGCCGTGGCGAGCGTTGGTGTCAACCAGCGTCGCGTTCAGCATGAAGCGGTCTCCATTGGGAAGCACCAGGTTTTCGGGGAAGATAGCAATGGTTGGCTTGCCGGCAATGCGCCGCGGTTCGTTCGCTTTCGTGACCCGGCCTTCGACTGTTGTGCCGATGGGAATCACGGTTTTTCCGTCCATGACGACCGCCTCGGTGACTCTGGCCGAGAACGGGTCTCCAGCTTTCGAACTGAAGGTTGCAAGCGTGGTTTCGAGTTTCATCTTGACGGCAGTGCCGGTGGGCAGAGCAGTCTGCGCCCACGCGAAACTGGCGAACAGGATGAGCGATGTCAGCGAAAGTGTTTTTTTCATGTTGTCTCTTACCTCCGAAATTGCCTCCAAAATTCACTTACCGAAATTTATTTGGCCAGCTGTCGCAAAGCTCCGATGACCTCATCGAGCGGCGCGCGATCAAGCTGGCCGTCGCCGCGATAGAGATAGCGCACCCGTCGGTCGCAATCGATGATCAGCGTAGCCGGGCGCGCAATGTTAATACCGTCGGGGCCGAACGCGTGATGGAGTCCGTACTCTTTGGTCACGGCTCGATCCTCATCGAGCAGAAACGGGCTGGCGATGGGATGCTTCTCGAGAAATTTTCCCGGCTTCCACACGCCATTCCGCTTTTCCGCGGCAATGAACGCCAACTGTGCTCCCGCCGCTTTGATCTCCGCCAATCGCGACTCGAACTGAGTCAGGCGTTTCACGCAGTTCGGTCACCAGGTGCCGCGTAGAAACTCGAGAATCAGCGCGCTCCCGGCCAACAGACCATCGAGAGTGAAAGTGCCCTCGCGATTGGCTGCGCTCAGCGAAAAGCTCGGGGCGAGCGCGCCGACTTCCAGCGTTTCAGTGCGGTTCTTCATGTTGAGTTGACTTTAAGCGAGGTGGAAATCAGGAACAATAACGGATGGGGTACCGGGGATCATTTTCGGGGATAACTGATTGAACGATTCGCCGGGAGTGTCCCACGGCACTGACCGCTTCTTGCTCTGTCCGCTATAATCCGCTGCTGTACATTGAGACGCAGTCCACGCGTCGCAGACGGAAAACTTAAGACGAACGACGATGTTGCTAACTAAATCTGAAAAAAGACAAGGATGCACTTATGCCACTTACAAGCATTGCTGAAATTCGCGGACGCCAGGTGCTGGACTCGCGTGGCAATCCGACCGTGGAAGCGGAAGTTTTTCTGGATAGCGGCGCCAACGCGCGGGCCATTGTGCCGAGTGGCGCGTCCACCGGCGAGCATGAGGCGGTCGAATTGCGTGATGGCGACAAGACCCAGTACCTCGGTAAGAGCGTGCTGCAGGCGGTGGGGAACGTCAATGGCGAGATTGCGGAAGCGCTCGCGGGATCGGATGCGGCCGACCAGCGCACGCTCGATGCCAGGCTGATCGAACTGGACGGCACGCCCAACAAAGGCCGGCTGGGTGCGAATGCGATTCTGGCGGTTTCGATGGCGGCGGCGCGGGCTGCGGCGAACGCTTGCGATCTGCCACTCTATCGCTATCTTGGCGGAGCCGCAGCCAACATCTTGCCGGTGCCGATGATGAACATCCTCAACGGCGGCGCGCACGCCGATAACAACGTCGACTTCCAGGAGTTCATGGTGATGCCGGTAGGAGCGCCGTCATTTTCCGAAGCGCTGCGTTGGGGCGTGGAAGTCTTTCATACGCTGAAGGGAGTGCTGAAAAAGCGCGGCTATAACACGGCGGTCGGCGACGAGGGCGGCTTTGCTCCGTCGGTGAAGTCGAATGTCGAGGCCATTGAGGTTGTGCTGGAAGCGATTCAGCAGGCGGGCTACAAGCCGGGTGAGGAGATTGCGATCGCGCTCGACCCAGCGGCCAGCGAGTTTTTTCAGGAGGGAAAATATGTCTTCAAGAAATCCGACAAGTCGGCGAAGAGTTCCGAGGACATGGTTCGCTACTACGCAAAATGGGTGAATGACTATCCCATCGTTTCGCTCGAAGACGGCCTCTCGGAAAACGACTGGGAAGGTTGGGCGCTGCTGACCCAGGAACTGGGCGGCAAGATTCAACTCGTAGGCGATGATATCTTCGTGACGAACATCGAGATTTTCGCCAAAGGAATCGAGCAGGGAATTGCCAACTCGATCCTGATCAAGCTCAACCAGATCGGCACAGTCAGCGAGACGCTAGATGCCATCGACCTCGCCCGCCGCAACGGATACACGTCGGTGATCTCGCATCGTTCCGGCGAAACCGAAGACACGTTCATCGCAGACTTTGCGGTCGCAACTGGCGTGGGGCAGATCAAGACAGGCTCGGCTTCGCGCACGGATCGCATTGCCAAATACAACCAGTTGCTGCGGATTGAAGAAGAGTTGGGCGGGGCCGCGCGGTTTTTGGGAGTGGCGGCGCTGAACTACAAAGCATAGGCTGCCGATGGATATATAGCTATGAGAGTTAGCGTGAGCGAGGCGCGGGACAGGTTCGACGAGTTGCTCGACAGGATCGCTGTCGGGGAAGAGGTCGTGATCACGGACCATGATGAGCCTGTTGCGAAGCTTGTGCCGATTCCGGTGTCGGATCTCCCCTCGTCATGACCTCCGCTTAGAATCCCAGCGTGTCATCCGCCGAAGGCCCGTAGATCGCGGGCACCGGCTTCCCATTCATCCGCAGGTAGACGCCGAGTTGCGCGCGGTGGTGCACTAGATGATTGAGGAACATCTGCCGGTAGGCCAGAAAGCGCGAGCCATCGAAGATGGGCTTGCCCTGAAAGCTGAGCTTCCAGTTCTCGGTCCAGGCTGTATCCGGAGTGTTCTTGAGCGCGGTGCGAACTTTGGCTGCGCCCTCATCGAAAGCCTTGACCAGTTGGGCCGCCGACTCAAAGGGCAAAGGCTTGAAGCTGCTTTTCGAGAAATCTAGTTCGGGAGTCGTAAGGATCGTAAGACCAAAGCTGGCCAACTGTGCCACGTGAGGCGCAAGCTTGTTCAGTGGCATGGATTTCGCGTGCGGCGCAAAATCTTTCTTGTCTTCCGGAACGCGTTCCAGCGTCGTCCGCGTCTTCTTGATTTCTTCGTCGAATTCGGGCAGCAAGAGTTCATGGATAGGCATCGGTTTCTCCGGGACATCGATTGTCAGGCCTCGATTATAAGGCTTTCCGTGAATCGATTTCGAGCGCAGGAGCGCGGGTGCCAGCGATCACAGGGGGGCAGAGTATAATCTTCGGCAAACCTATGCCAGAAACTGAGATCATTTTCTCCGTGCAAGAGTCGCCTGAAGGCGGCTATGAAGCCCGCGCACTCGGCCATTCCATTTTCACCCAGGCTGACACTATGGATGAT
The DNA here is from genome assembly GCA_050014035.1 of Terriglobales bacterium. Lineage (GTDB taxonomy): Bacteria > Acidobacteriota > Terriglobia > Terriglobales > Acidobacteriaceae > Acidiflorens. The sequence continues at coordinate 1,618 of JBEKED010000127.1, read as the reverse complement.
TTGAAGGTAAATGTTCGGGAGGCGGTGCGTTGCCACTTCGACGAGGGTAAGGCGCCGCTAGTAATCCGCCTGCATATGGTGAAAGACGAGGTCATTTCGGCTTGAGACTACCTCGTGATCTTTCCGGTCACGACCTCATCCGACTGCTGCAGCGGTACGGCTACGAACGCACTCGACAAGTGGGCAGTCACATTCGTTTGCAGTCGAGTCTTCGCGGTCATCCGCACTCTGTGACGGTTCCCGATCATCGCAGCCTCCGGCTGGGTACTCTCAGTGCAATTCTTTCCGATGTGGCGAGTTACCTGAATGTTGAACGCTCGAAATTGGAACAGGAGCTTTTCGGGTCTTGATTCCTGCGGAGATCATTTTCTTAGAGCAAACAGCTAAAAGCGAGGAGCCAAGAGCTGACTTATGCCTCGTCCGAAACCTCTCGTTCTCATTATTCTTGACGGCTGGGGATACCGGGCCGAAACCAAAGCAAATGCTATCGCCCTCGCGCGCAAACCGATCTACGACCGTCTGTTGCGCGAATATCCTAACACGCTGATTCACACCAGTGGGCCGTTCGTCGGATTGCCCGAAGGGCAGATGGGCAACAGCGAAGTCGGGCATTTGAATATCGGCGCCGGGCGCATTGTGCATATGGATATCACGCGCATTGACCTGATGATTCAGAATGGCGAGTTCTTCTCGCATCCCGTGCTCGTTGAAGGGATGAAAAATGCCCGCATCAGCGGGCGCAAACTGCATTTGTTCGGGCTCGTCTCCGATGGCGGCGTGCATTCGCGGCAGGAACATCTGTATGCGCTCCTGAAAATGGCCAGGCAGCAGGGAGTCGATCGCGTCTTCGTGCACGCGTTCATGGATGGCCGCGACACTTTGCCCACGAATGGCGCCGGCTATTTGGAACAACTGCAGCAGAAGATGCGCGAGTATAACTCCGGCAAGATCGCCACTGTCAACGGCCGCTACTATGCGATGGACCGCGACCGTCGCTGGGAGCGCATCGCGAAGGCCTACAGCGCCATGGTCGAAGGCAAGGCCGAGGGCGGTACATACGCCGATGCGGTGCAGGGGATGAAGGAGTCTTACAACAAAGGAGTGACCGACGAGTTCGTGGTGCCGTTCGTTTGCACCGACGCGCGTGGCGAGGCGCTGGCGAAGATCGGCGATGATGATTCCTGTATCTGTTTTAATTTTCGCGCCGACCGCGTGCGCGAGATTACGCGCGCGCTGTGCCGCAACAGCGGTTTGAACGAGAAGGGAGGCAGCGATTTGCCGGGGGCTGCCGAACTCGACGCGACGATCGCCCGCGACCGCGCGCCGAAGAATCTGAAGTACGTGTGCATGACGCAATACGACAAGAACTTCAGCTTGCCAGTGGTTATTCCGCCCGAGTCGATGGCGAACATTCTGGCCAACGTAATGGGTGGGCAAAACATGCGCAACCTGCGTGTCGCGGAGACAGAAAAGTATGCGCATGTAACTTATTTTTTCAATGGCGGCGTAGAGCAGCCTTTTCCTGGCGAAGAGCGCGTAATGGTGCAGTCGCCCAAGGTCGCAACCTACGATCTGAAGCCGGAGATGAGTGCCGCCGGCGTTGCCGAGGCGGTGGTGA
>JBEKED010000126.1:0-10682 GCA_050014035.1 Terriglobales bacterium | reverse complement strand
CATACTTGCGCCTGTGCGCGATGCGGGGTAGGATGAGGTTGTCTAGGTCTCATCGAAACGCCCCGGCCATCGCGCCGGGCTTTTCGTTTTAGAGACAACAATTTCCATTCTAGCGATTTTGCTAGGACATACGACAATAAACGGAAAAGAAGACGAGGGCGTTATGATCCATGAGCAAGATGGAAGACTAGAATTTCAATTCAACGGTAAACTATGGGTTATCGACTTAAAGAATCAAGAAGAGGCGATTCGAAAGCTGGTACAACTGATTGTCGGCCTTGATGCACGGTTAACTCAGAACCATATGTAGGATTTTATTTAGATTCTTTGCGCGGCCTGCCACCGCCGTGAGTCTTGCGCTTGGCAGCAAGAGCACGGAAATACGCACTCCCGCGCCGGGCAATGACAGAGCCACCTTTGCGGCCTAGAGAGACAGCGGCGGTCTGTTTGGATTGAGAGAGTAGATCGTTGGCGAGCGCCAGAGCAGAAGCGAGCAGTTCACGGCACCGGGCGGTGCGGTTCTCCGGTAGCTCTGGCGTGGTCGCGAGAATCTGGTCAGTTTCGGAGAGCAGATTTTTGAGTGCTGCGAGTTCTTTCCGCTGTGACATGAGTTCACGATACGGCGAGCGCTCGCTGTAATGCAAGAGTCCATTTTATTTCTTACCCGCACATTTCAGACACTACCGCGAAGACGGGTAGTGGCTGAAATGCTGGGGAAACGGGTGTTCGCCACGGCCGGGCTACTATTGCAGCCATTCCGTGCCCATGTTGTCGTCTGTGATCACCCGCACGCTCGCTGTACGAGCGCGGATGTGGCCGGCAGATTCCAAGGTGAAGAACTCAGGCCGTATGTCGCTGTCCATCGTGGTGACCATGGCCATTACCTCTTGTAGCCGGCGACGCTGTTGTTCCTGTGACAGGTCAAACACCTGCTTGCCATCGATCTTGTAACGCGACAGCACTTCGAGCCAACGGCTTGCATCGAGCTGCAAGGGTTCGTCGCTGACCGCCATAAAATTCGCCAACCGCATTCCAAACGGAAAAACACTGACGCCGGTCAACATGGCTTCCTTCGAGTCGGTGGTGTTGTAGAAATGCACGCCACCTGGATTCAAATGCCGTCGGACGAGCTGCAAAAATTCCGTCGACAGCAAGTTGGACACGTTGGAACGCCAGTTGTACGAAGTATTCATGACAATAGCGTCGAACTTGCGTCCGGGGTTCCGCACTAGCCAGCGGCGCCCATCGTCGATGTCGATGTGAACCTTCGGGTTTTGCAGCAGGCTGGCCACCTCCGGAACCTGCCGGATGAGCCGCAGATATCCCGGGTTGATTTCGACAATCGTCAGGTGTTCGATCTGGGGATGGTTGGCCAGAACCTGAGCCCACGACCCCGACGACAGTCCGATCATCAGCACTTCTTTCGGATTCGGATGAAAGTAGCTCAGCGAAAAGGCGCGTTGAATTCCGTTCGTATCGTTTACCAGGCTCACGTTGAAGCGCCCATCGTAGATTCCGCCGCCAAATACCGCCCCCGTGGGTGCAACCGCGATGACTCCACTCCTGGTCTCAACCACGGCGCTAAACTTTGCTCCGGGTACGTAGCTGTTCTTAAACAGCATCCTTTCATACATGCCGCGAAAAAGAGGATCGGAAGCCTGCACCACAAACAAAGCCGCGACGAACACGCCCACTGCCGCGGCAACAAAGCTGCGCCTTTCTAACCCGGCCTTCAGCATCAATACCGTGCCTAGTCCTAGGCCAAGCAAAGTCAGCACAACGCTGACGTATCGTAACGGAAGAATGTCCATGAGCACGAAACCAGTGAGGTAGCTGCCCAGCGCCGAACCGACAATGTTGCTCAAATACAAGTAGCTCATACGCGAGCCGGCACGCTCATCTGCGGGGATTGAGATATGGCAAAGCAGCGGGAACACGGCACCGAGACATGCTGCAGCCAGACTAATGGGAACGAGCGTCCACAAATAAGAGACGTGCACCACGATGTTGAAAAGAATAGGACCAACCAGAAACCCGAGCAGGTTGGCTCCAAACACGGTGCCCACTAAGACGCGGGTGAAACTTTGCGGGTTTGTGATTTTCTTACAGATACGATTGCTTGCCAGCGATCCAAAACCGATCCCAGCCAGGTAGGCTCCCAGAAGAAACGCGAAACTCTTCGCCAACCCCGCTGTTGTATATGAGAACAGGCGATACCAGACGATTTCGTATCCGAGCGAAACGAATCCCACAATACCGGCCGTTATCGTAGCCGAAGCGAAGCCGATTCTGGGAAGCGCCCAGATGTTTCGCTCTGCCGTGCGTCTGCCATCCGGTATCGCAAGTCCATCCTGGAAGTGCTCAGATAACGCCTGGGTGCGCGACGGCTGCCGTTCTTGAGCTACGAAGTGCCAAACCAGCACCGTAGCGCCCACCAGTGCGTTCAAACCCGCCGCCAGCGTCACGGTTCTCGATTCCCCCAGCCAGCGCATCAGAAACAGTCCCGCGCAGAAACATGCCGCAGCCGAGCCCAGCGTATTGGCGGCGTACAACGCTCCGACCGACGTACCCACATTGCGGGAAAGACGCACCGCATAGGAAACCAGAATGGGAAGGGTTGAACCCATGAGCACCGTCGGAAGCACGACCAAGGTGAAAGCTACGAGTCCTGTTTGGAGTGGTCCAGAACCTGCCGTGAAATCTGCGGCCCAGTGGAAGATTTTCAGAGAGAAAACTCCATACAAAGCGATCAGAAGTTCCACCAGACCAAAAACCCGGAGCAGGGGCAAATGTTGGGAGCGCGAGATCGTTCCGCCCAGCACACTGCCTAGACCCAACCCCAGCATGAAAGCGGTGACCACCATGGTCACGGACTCGATGTTCACGCCATAAAGAGTGAACAAGGCTCGCTGCCACACGATCTGGTAAAGGAGTGCGGGAAATCCAGAAACAAAGAAGAACAGGTATGGCCAAGGCTTCAATCCAGGCGATGAAGTGTCTTTGGGGATTGGTTCAGCGAGGGCTCGCGCCGCGGCGGTCGCAGCGTATCCAGTCATGTTCATTCTCCGTGGATTTGATATTCAGGAGACGCCTGCTGCTAAAGACCTTTATCGGAGCTGGCAGACGGCCATGGTCCTGAGTCTAGTCCGCGCCCATGCCTTCTGCGGTTTCAAGGTTCTTGCGAACCGGAACGAAAGTAACAACGAATGTTGGAGCCAGCCCCACCTTTTCTCGCATTCGCATTCCCGAGGGTGCCTCGTTCTTGTGTCTGCGTTTTTTGCAGACACAGAGCGGGGATTTTGACTTCCTATCTCCAAAGTTGCGCAAAGGCTCTTGTGTATGGCTCTAGCTTCGTGTGCCGGAGCCCGCCCCGAGCCAAGCTGAAGGGGGACCTTGGTGGAGGTTTGATCAAAATGAGCCACGATCGGGAAGCGCACAAGGTTGCGCGAATCAACCCGTTTGTGAGACTACTGATGGTTCACTTTCGATTCGTCCCTCGATGCCCACCTTCGCCGCCATTGACATCGGCTCCAACTCTGTCCGTCTGAAAATCTCGCGCCTGCAAGCCGGACGGCTGAAAGAAATTCACGAAGACCGCGAAGTCACTCGCCTGGGCGAAGGCGTCTTCAGCGGAGGACTGCTTTCGCCGGAATCGATGTCGCAAACCGTGCAGGTGTTGCGGCGCTTCAATCGCGCGGTGCAGGAATGCGGCACCGATTCGGTGAAGGTGGTGGCGACGTCAGCGGTGCGTGACGCTCGCAATTCCAGAATTTTTCTGGAGTGGGTGCGCGCCACCACCGGCTGGACTATCGAAATTATTTCCGGACTGGAAGAAGCTCGCCTCATTCACCTGGGCATTCTTTCCTCGGGGCGCATGGACGCCCACAGCGTTCTGCTGGTCGACTTGGGCGGCGGCAGTTGCGAACTCACGCTTTCGCGGGACGGACATCTCCGGGATACGGTGAGCTTACCGCTCGGGGCCGTGCGCTTGACGGGTGAGTTCCTGAACCACGATCCCCCGCGCAAGAGCGAACTGAAGCGGCTGCACGAATTTGTGGACCGCGAGATTCTGCGCGTGCAAGCGCGTATCAGGGCCGCACGCGTGGGCGCCGTGATCGCCACCTCTGGAACCGCCGCCGCGCTGGTGGCCATCGCCAGCCACCTCGCGCGTCCGAGGAAGCGCCGGCCGGCGACCTACGTCACTCGCGAGATGATGCGCCGCATCGCAAAACAAATTGCGCGCCTGCCCCTCGAACAGCGGCAGAAAGTCCCGGGCATCGGCCCGCGGCGCGCGGAAATCATTTGCGCCGGCGCGGTAGCTTATGCGGAATTGCTGGAGCGCTGCCATCTCCCAGGCTTTCGCTACTCCTCGCTCGGATTGCGCGACGGCATCCTGGCCCAGATGGCGGCCGATTACGACCGCAGCACGCGCTCGGGCCGCGCCATTGAATCGGAACGCTGGGAGTCGATCAAACGCGCTGTCGAGCGCTACCGCGTCGATCTGCATCATGCTCTGCATGTGCGCGAGTCGGCCTTGCTTTTGTTCGCTTCTTTGAAATCGGTGCATCAGTTACCCGCAGAGTATCGCGAATGGCTTTCGGCCGCGGCCATGCTCTATGAGGTCGGCGACTATGTCAACCGCAACGGACACCATCGGCACACGTACTACATCATCGCCAACTCGGAAATTCTAGGCTACACGCCGCAACAACGCAGGATTATCGGCTCCATTGCACGCTACCTTGGAAAATCGCGTCCTACGCCGGGAGACGGCCCGATGAGCGCGTTGAGTCCCGAGGAGCAGGAGAATGTGGAGAAAGCGTCCGTGCTTCTGCGCATTGCGCGCGCTTTGAATATGGGAAGAAGCCAATCGGTGGGGAAAGTTGCCGTCACTGCCCGCAGCGGCAAAGTTGCCATGAAACTGACTCCACGCGGAAAGGCCAGCGTCGATCTGGAAGTATGGTCGATCGAGAAGGATCGAGCCTACTTCCGCGAAGTCTTCGGGCGCGAACTTTCGGTCGCGGCCGCGTGAAGTGTCCGCAAGATGCGAGGCGTGATGCACCAGCTCAGCGACCCGGAATTGCGCCGCATTTCAACTTTGGCCACCGCGCCCTTCTTCAGCTCGACCACGGCTTCGCACCCAGCCTCGCTGATGATGCGCCCCAGAAATTCGCGCAGGTTGGGATTATGCCCGACCAGCAGCATGGAATCCTGGCCCGCGTACTTTTCCAGCATCTTTTGAAAATCCGAAAAGCCGGCCTGCGGACGCAGCGCGTTCTCCATCACCAATTTGCCTTCATGCCCCATTTCATTGCCCACCAAAGCCGCGGTTTGCGAGGAGCGCTTTAACGGGCTGGAGATGATGATCTCCACCTGTACGCCGAGCGCGGCCAGGGCGCGCCCGATGTATCCGCATTGCTCGATGCCGTCTTTATCGAGGCCGCGCTTTTCATCTTTCTTAGGGGAAATTAAACTTTGCCCGGCACTGGCGTGGCGTAAAAAATAAACAAACATTGTGCGGCGATTATTCCTTTCCCATCATGTCCACCCATTTAAGTTCGGCCAATTAAATTCGGCCAACCAGGGCGCGCCTGGCCGCGCGCCGCGGAAGCGGCTGCGGAATGTCCTCAGGCGTCTTGCTGCCATCCGCCACACCGAGCAGAAAATCCTGCGAGCTAAACGCGGCTGCGCCTTTCGGCGGTTTCCCACTGCGCCCGCGCGGCGATTGCCACGGACGCAAGTAACGGCCGTCCTTTTGCAAAAACCTCACTTTGATGTTGTCGGCAAGATACGCCGCCAGAATCTCATGTACGACGCGGTCGCGCAGCAGCGGGTTCTTCAGCGGAAAGATTACTTCCGCGCGCTCGTGCAGATTGCGATTCATCCAATCTGCGCTCCCCACGTAGACTTCAGAATCGCCGCCGTTCTCGAAATAAAAGATCCGGCTATGCTCCAGAAACCGGCCCACGATGCTGCGCACGCGAATGCGGTCGCTGAGGCCTCGAATCCCCGGCCGCAGCGCGCACATGCCGCGCACAATCAGCTCGATGTCCACTCCGGCCTGCGAGGCGCGGTACAAAGCCTGGATCACGTTCGTTTCCAGCAGCGCGTTCATCTTCGCGAGAATGCGCGCCGGACGCCCCAGGCGGGCATGTTCGGCCTCGCGCTCAATCAGGCGCAGGGTCTTTTCGGCCAAGTCCAATGGCGCGACCAGCAACGGCCCGTAGCCCGGGTGCTCGGCATAGGCAGTCAGAAAACTGAAAACATCATGAACCGCGCTGGTGATCTCGGGGTCCGCCGTCAGCAGGCTCAAATCGGTATAGATTCGAGCCGTGGTCGCGTTGTAGTTGCCGGTTCCCAGGTGCGCGTATTGGCGGGTGACGCCGTCCGGGTCGCGCCGCACCAACAGGCAGAGTTTGCAGTGCGTTTTCAGACCCACCAATCCGTGGAAGACCTGCACCCCGGCATCTTCCATATCGCGCGCCCAGCGGATGTTCGACGCCTCATCGAAGCGCGCCTTCAATTCCACCACCGCTGTGACCTCCTTGTTCGCCGCCGCCGCGATCAGCGCCGGAACAATCAATGAATGTTCGCTGGTGCGGTAAAGCGTCTGCTTGATGGAGAGCACGCGCTCGTCCTCCGCCGCCGACTGAATGAAGGCCACAACGGAGTCGTAAGAATCGTAGGGATGGTGCAGCAGAACGTCATGCCCGCGCAACTCTTCAAACAGGTCATGCGACTTTGCCGTCAAGCGCAATTCCCGCGGCACATAGGGACGATACTTCAGATCCGGCCGCTCGGTGCCGTCGTAAATGTTGAACAATCGCGAAAGATTCACCGGCCCCTTGACCGGGAAAATCTGCCAGCGGTCAATTTCGAACACTGTGCCCAGGCGTTCAATGATCTCCGGGTCGGCATCGTACTCGATCTCCATTCGCACCGCGTCTCCCTTGCGTCGGTTATGCAACTCGGTGCGCACCGTTTCCAGCAGATTGCGCGATTCTTCCTCCTGCAAGTAAAGGTTGCTGTTGCGCGTGACCCGGAAGGCGGCGGAGGAAACAATGTCGTACCCCTGGTACATCTTCACCGCATGATGAACCACCAGGTCCGCCAGAAAAATGAAATCCGTGGTCCCCTGCGAGGGCAGGCGCACCAGCCGCGGCAGCGCCCGCGGAACGGTTACTACTCCGGTATACGTAAGCGAGGAGCGCCGCCGGCGCCGCAGCAACAACGCCACGCACAACGCCTTGTTGATCACCCGCGGAAAAGGATGCGCCGGATCGACCGTGACCGGAGTGAGCAGCGGATCCAGTTCCCGCGCGCAGTAGTCGTTGACGAATGCCAAGGCCGTCTCATCCAATTCGTCGAGACCGAGCACGCGAATTCCATGCTCCGCCAATTCCGGCCGCAGGCGCTCATTCCAGCAGGAATATTGTTCCGCGACGAATTCATGGGTGGTGTCTTTGATCAGTTCCCGCTCCTCCACCATGGTGAGCCCGTCGGCGGTGGTGGAGTTGTGGCCGTCTTCGATCTGCTGCAACAGCCCGCCCACCCGGACCTCAAAGAATTCATCCAGATTGCTGGCGGAAATGGCCAGAAATTTCACGCGTTCGAGCAGCGGGTTCCGAACATCTCCCGCTTCCTCAAGCACGCGCCAATTAAATTTCAGCCACGATGCTTCGCGGTTAAAAAGTGGGACGCGACTCAGAGCTTGTCCAACCATGTTTTTCAGTCCAGTGTGTCGAGCCCAGTCTGCCAAACCTTATCGCAAAGGCGGAACGGCAATCGCTGTACGGGGGTACTGGGTGGGCTTCCGACCGCAATAGTATACCAAGTTGGTTCGTGTGGCTGGTTTCCGGCTGGCGATGAGTGAGCCCAGTCCCTCGGCACAGGTTTCTCCTGCGTCCGAACCAGACACGGTCCTGAAAAAACACTCTCGGCCGGAGCAACTTTCCTTGCTCGAACTGCAACTGGATGCACATTCTCGCTTACTGTGACACTTCCAGCGATTTCCGTAAACCGCTAAGAAGACGATGTTTAAAGAGTCATTGGTCGCCCGGGCGGGATGGTATGGCGCGTGCTGACGCGCTAATGTTAATAAAGTCGATTAAAACCATGGACTTTATGGCATAATGCTCGGTCGTCAAAGTAGCGGGAATTGTGCCACCGTAGTCCATGTTGCGGGCGATCGCGTTTCAAAAGCAGAAAGCTCTTCCCCCGCGGCTTCTGCAAATTAACACTCCTTTAATGGAACGTAACACTCCTTTAACGGAGCGAGGAGTAGCTTTATTGGTTTTACATCTCTAGTACATCGATTTCGATAATGGTCGCCACGGGTTGTGGCGCGGCCGGGAAACGTGTGGCGAGCCAGCACAATTTCACAACTTTCCGGTTTCAAGGCGTAGCCGTGTTTTCTGTTGCTTTGTGTTAGTAACGTTCCACGAAAACTCAAAAAGGAGAGGATTGGATTTTATGAAATCAGTCAAGCACCTGTTTCTCGCGCTCCTGGCGTTGGCCGCACTATCGGCTGGCGTTTGGGCACAAACCTCGGACGCTCCCGCTCCGAAAAAGACACACAAGCACGCCGCTGCGGCAGAGGCGCCCGCGCAGCCGGCGGTAACCGCAGCCGACGTTCAGGCCTTGAAAGACGCGCTGGCTGCGCAGCAGCAGCAGATCCAGCAGCTTACTCAGCAGTTGCAGCAAAATCAGCAGAACTGGCAGCAGGCGCAGCAGAATTTCCAGCAGGCGCAGGCCGCCGCAGCCGATGCTGCCAACAAAGCCGCCGCCGCGCAAACCCAGGCCAATCAGGACCAGCAAGCAGTGGGCGCGTTGCAAAGCGACATCGCTGGCCTAAAAACCACTACCAGTGGCGCGGTGATGACACTGCAAGAGGGCGAAAAGCATCTTTCTGCGTTTGAGAGCCCCACTACAATCCACATCAAGGGCATCACGGTCACCCCAGGCGGTTTTGTCGAAGCCGCGTTCGTCCGTCGGTCACGGGAACTCGGCGCCGATATCACGACTCCCTTCAACTCGCTGACCATGCCCGGCGCCTCGCAGAGCAATCTGTCGGAGTTCTTCGGTTCCGCCCGCCAGTCGCGGCCTACGGTCTATGTTCAGGGCAATTTAGGCAACGTGCAACTCTCCAGCTACGTGTCGGCCGACTTCCTGTCCTCCGGCGTCACTTCGACCGCCACTCAGACCAACAGCTACACGCTCCGGCTCCGCCAAGCTTGGGGACAAGCCAAGTTTGACAATGGCTGGAAATTCCTCGGCGGCCAGGCATGGAGCCTTGTAACGGAAAACAAAGCGGGAATCGCGCCCAGCGACGATACCGGTAGGGTCAACGACTCCCGGCCTGCGACCATCGATCCGGGGTACAACGTCGGCTTCACTTTCGCCCGCCAGTATGGCCTTCGCCTGACGAAAGACTTCGGTGACAAGGTGTCGGTGGCATTCGCCATTGAGAACGCGCAAGGCACGCTCACCAGCCACGGCAACGCGTCCAACTACCTGCTCGGCGAAGCGGGCGCAAGCAATAGCTACAACACAACCGCGAATTACACGGCCAACCCTTCGCCCGATCTCATTGCCAAAATCGCCTTTGATCCTGGCTTTGGGCACTACGAAATCTTCGGCTTGGTTGACCGTTTCGCTGACCGTGTCTACCCGTGCGTGGAAGGCATCCTAAACGGCAACCCAGCGTGCCCCAGCGGCTCGCCCGTCACGCTCGGCGCCCATAACACCTCAAAAGAAGGCGGGGGCTTCGGCGCCAACGCCCGCTGGAACTTCTTCGACAAGCACGTCGTTTTCGGCCTTCATGGCTTCGGAGGCAGCGGTGTGGGCCGTTACGGCGCAGCCCAGCTCTCCGATCTTTCCATCAATCCCGACGGGACGGTTCATCTCATCAAAAACCTCCAGGGTTTGGCCACGGTGGAATGGCACGGTAAGAAACTCGACATCTACTCCTACGTCGGATCGGAGTATGACGCCCGGACGTTTGGCTTTGATACGAACCTGAACTCGAAAGGCGTAGCAGTTGGACCCGTTGGGTACGGATCGCCGCTGTTCAGCAATGCCGGCTGCTATACCGAACCGGCCCCTGGCTCCGGCGGCTTTTCTCCCACTGGTCTCGCTTTTCCCAGCTGCACCGCCGACACCCGCGCCGTTATCGAGGGCACGATAGGCTTCTGGTACCGCTTCTACAGCGGCCCCAAGGGTAAGTTCCAGTTCGGCACGCAGTACTCCTATGTGACTCGCCAGACCTGGTCTGGTGTCACATCCGCGTCCGGTGTCATGCCAGTCACTTACGCTGGGCCGGAAGGTCTGGACGGCATGGTCTTCACCTCGTTCCGCTACTACTTGCCGTAAAAATCAAAAGTGGTCCCGCGTCACCCTTCGACGCGGGACCACTCGATTCAACGGACAACAGTTAACCAACGAGATTGAACGGCCTCTCAGTTTTCTGGAGGGGCGCTTCCCTTCAGAATCGCCGCCGGTCCGGTTTTGGCTACTCTCCTTCTCCGGGCCGGTGGCGCTAACTCAATGTACAGCGAAATTTTAATTTAGGATGTTCGACGTCGAAAGGTCCGTTTCGGACGGTGGAGCGACGGGCGTCTCGCCCGTCGTCCACACGGTTGAGAGCTGGAAAGTACTCACGCTTTAGTGGACCTGCTTGATCG
>JBEKED010000125.1:0-10700 GCA_050014035.1 Terriglobales bacterium | reverse complement strand
CGAAGGTTGCTTTGGGCCCCTCTCGGACAAAGCCAACCCCATGGTGGACATGATGGGCGCGCTGTCTTCCATCGGACTTGATCCCAAGCAGATTCCGGATCGGGCCGCAACCTTCAACCGTTTTGCTGGCGCTGGCCGTCTGCGGCCGCTGCCCCGGAGGTGATCCATGGCAAAGACACTGGTCGTTCAACCTGTCACCCGCATCGAGGGCCACGCCAAGGTGACCATTCAGCTGAACGACGCGGGCAATGTGGACACCGCCCGCGTAAACGTCATTGAACTGCGCGGCTTTGAGAAATTTTGTCTCGGACGCCCGGTAGAAGACCTTCCTCGCATCACGCCGCGGATTTGCGGTGTCTGTCCGTGGTCGCATCACCTGGCCTCGGCCAAGGCTTGCGACGCGGTCTTTGGAGTCGAGCCGCCCCCGGCTGGAAAGAAGTTACGCGAGCTGTGCAACAGCATCGCCTACATGGAAGAGCATATCTTGCACTTTTACTTCCTGGCGGGAGCCGATTTCCTGCTTGGTCCCGATGCCGACTATTCCATCCGCAATGTAATAGGCGTGCTGCAGGCAGCGCCCGACATTGCCAGAAAAGTGGTGAAGGTACGGCACATGTGCGCCCATATGCTGGAAGTCCTGGCAGGTAAGTCGATCCACCCCCAGGCCGCCGTTCCCGGTGGATTCAGCAAGCCATTGGCTCCTGCCGAGCGTGATCAGCTGCGCAAGCAGGCGGATGAGGCGCTCGATCTCGCGAAGTTCTCCATCTCTTTCGCCAAGGAGAACGTATTTCCCAAGTATCTCGAGGTGGTGAAGTCCCTGGGAGTGATCAACACAGGCTTCATCGGCACGGTCAAGGAGAATGGCGCGTTGAATCTCTACGACGGAAAGATTCGCCTGATGTCGCCGAAGGGCTCTTTTCAGGATTTTCCGCCCGCCCAATATACCGACTTCATTTCCGAGCACATTGAATCGTGGAGCTACTTGAAGTTCCCCTACGCCAAACAGTGGGGCGAAGGTTTCTCCATGGATATCGACAATCCCAAGGGGGTATATCGAGCCAACACTCTGGCGCGCATTAACGTCTGCGACTTCATCGATACGCCGCTCGCCCAGGCCGAACTCGAGGAATTTCGCACCAAGTTCGGGCGGCCCGCACAGCTCACCTTGCTCTATCACTGGGCCCGGCTGATTGAACTGCTCTACAACGCGGAGAACGCCATCCGCTTGCTGGACGATCCCGGGATCACCAGCACCGAAACCCGCGTCAAGTGCACGCCGCGGGCTGCGCGCGGCGTAGGCGTTACGGAAGCGCCGCGCGGCACCCTCATCCACGATTACACCACCGATGCCGACGGCCTGATCACCAACGTCAACCTGATTGTCGGCACAACTCACAACAACGCTCCCATCAATATGTCGGTCACGCAAGCCGCCAAGAGTCTTATCAAAGAGGGCAAGTACGACCAGGGAGTGTTGAACACGGTAGAAATGTCAATCCGCGCTTACGATCCATGTTTCTCTTGCGCGACCCACCGGCTGGACGGGAAGCTGTCGGTCAAGCTGGATATTTTCGACGCGGAAGGCAAGTTGCTGGGCTCGCTCGCCAACTAAACGACAGCGAGAAGGAGTAAGTATGTGGGAGATCGATCAATTCGCTGAATCCGATCTTCCCGACTTCTGTCGGAAGCCGACCGTGGTGCTCGGGGTCGGGAATATTTTATTTGGAGACGACGGATTCGGGTGCGCGGTAGTCGACTATGTCGAGGCGCACTACCGAGTGCCCGAAACCGTCTGCTTGCTGGACGTGGGCACGGGCGTACGCAAGCTGTTATTCACCCTCTGCCTGAGTGCCGCGCGACCCGAGCGCCTGCTCATCCTGGATGCGATCGATGCCGGACGCAGTCCGGGCGAGATATTCGAGATCGATCCCGCCAATATTCCCCCCGTTAAACTCGATGATTTCTCCATTCACCAGTTGCCCACGTCTAACCTGCTGCGCGAGTTGCAGGAAACGTGCGGGGTCGAGGTACGTGTGTTGGCTTGCCAAACGGGGCCACTCCCGGAAGAGATCTCGCAGGGCTTGTCGAAAGCGGTGAGCAGCGCCGTTCCGCAAGCGGCGGAGTGGCTGGTCACGGAGTATTTCCCCGGCATCACAACACCGCGAGGCGACCTATGTCAAACAACGTGCTGAAGACGCCGTTGCGAGCGCCGCACCTTGCACGAAGCGTTCTTGCGGGATCGTGTGAACCCGCTGGAGGCATCGGATGAGCGCAAATCTCGCACCGAATCTCGCACCGAATCTTACTATGCTCAGCGATGGAAAGAAATTCATGTGGGATGGACAGCTCTACGATACGAGGGAAGAAGCATCCCGCACAGCAGAATCCTATCAGAACGAAAACTTTGAGATTCAGATCGTGGAAGAAGGCGGAAAGTTCCTGGTGTACACCCGGAGAACCATCAAGGAATGGGTGGCTGCTACGCAGTAGCGGGCACTGTGGGTAGAGGTGGCAAATGGCAGCGGGCACATTGCCAGTGCAAAGCGATCCGACACTGCTGAACGACATTCGGCGGTATGGAAAGTTCGACCCCACGGGCTGCTATCAGTGCGGCAGTTGCACCGTCTCCTGTGATCTGGTTTCGGACTTCGTGAGCTTTCCGCGTAAAAGCATACGCTACTCGCTTCTGGGGCTGAGAACACCGCTCCTCGGAAGCCTTGAACCTTGGATTTGCCACGACTGCGGCGACTGCTCGATTGTCTGTCCGCGCCAGGCTGAGCCCAGAATTTCCATGGCCACGCTAAGGCGCTACCTCAGCGGCCAGTATGAACCAACGGGTTTGGCGTCCAAGCTTCTCACGTCGCGGGTGTGGTACTTCGGTTCGCTGGGCTGCGCTGCGATGCTGGTCGTGTTGCTGATCCTCTGCTACCACCTGTGGTATGTGGGGCTGCCGTTTTCCGGCTTGGCCACGCCGCTCGGCATGGAGCACATGTTTCCGATCATGACGTATTACACGCTCACGGTGATGCTCTTTCCATTTCTACTCCTGCTATCGCGCGTCCACCGCGTCTGGCGGCTCACCATGAGCGGGCAACAGCCGCCCATCCCATTCTCTGCCTATGTCCAGGAGGCTTGGACCTACATACACCAGTCGATGAGCCACGCGCTGCTGAGAAAGTGTCCGGATAACGGCCGCTGGCTGGGGCATTGGATTCTCGCCATGGGCACGGTCATGATGCTGACCATCAAGGTCTTTGCTCTCCGGTGGTTTCAAACCGACAACATTTATCCCTGGTACAACCCGCAGCGTTGGCTGGGGTATCTCGCTGCCGGCTTTATCTTCTACGGCATCGGCGACATTCTCAGAGGACGGTTGCAGGCAAAGAAAGAAATCTACAAGGAAACGAGGCCGGAGGATCTGGTCTTTCCCATCCTCCTAGTGCTGACGGCGGGCAGCGGAATCGCCACACATATTTTCCGGTATACAGGTTTCGCGCTCTGTGCTCACTTCATGTACGCGCTGCACGTGATCATCGCCACGCCAATGCTCGTGATAGA
Organism: Terriglobales bacterium; assembly: GCA_050014035.1. Lineage (GTDB taxonomy): Bacteria > Acidobacteriota > Terriglobia > Terriglobales > Acidobacteriaceae > Acidiflorens. The sequence goes on along the minus strand of JBEKED010000125.1, from coordinate 7,142 downwards.
GATGCCGTTCGGCAAGGCGGCGCACATGATCTATCGTCCGCTGGCCTTGTACTTTCAGGCGGTAAAAGAGCGGGCGGCACGGCTGGCGCCCGTCCAGGAGGCCATCGGCCATGTCGTCTGAATTGACGCAGCCCCATCCAGTCGGCGCCGCCTTGGTCGTGGGAGGCGGTATCGGCGGCATGCAAGCGGCCCTCGATCTCGCCAACGGCGGCATCAAAGTATTTTTGGCTGAACGCGGCCCTGCTATTGGCGGGGTCATGGCTCAACTCGATAAGACTTTTCCCACCAACGATTGCGCCATGTGCACCATGGCGCCGCGTCTCGTCGAAATCGGCCGGCACAAGGACATCGAAATTCTTACCTTGAGTGAGGTGGAGCGCGTCGATGGCTCGCCGGGGAATTTCACGGTCAGTATCAAGCAGCAGCCGCGTTTTGTAGACGCGGCGAAATGCACGGGTTGCGGCGCTTGCACGACGGAATGTCCAGTAACGTTACCTTCGGAGTTCGATCGGGGGCTGGCCGAGCGGAAAGCGATCTACCGGCCGTTCCCGCAAGCCGTTCCCAACATCTTCACTATTTCGCGCCGCGGGATTTCTCCCTGCGAAGCGGGATGCCCCATCCATCAGAGTGCGCAGGGCTATGTAACGCTGATCGCGCAAGGACGTTTCGAGGAGGCGGCCCAAGTCATCCTGCGCGACAACCCGATTCCGTCGATTTGTGGCCGCATCTGCACTCACCCCTGCACCGCCGCCTGCACGCGCGCCAACGTGGACGATCCGGTGAATTTGCCGGCGTTGAAGCGCTTCATCACCGACCACTGCTCCGATTACAAGCTGCCGCAACCGACTGTGCCCGATCGTCCGGAGAAGATTGCCATCGTGGGATCGGGCCCAGCTGGTCTCCTCTGCGCCTATCAACTCCGACAAAAAGGCTATGCCACAACCATCTTTGAAGCACTCCCGGTTGCCGGCGGTATGCTGGCCACGGGCATTCCGTCATTCCGGCTTCCACGGCAATTGCTGAACGCTGAACTGGACCGGCTGCGTTCGGTCGGCATCGAGATCCTACTGGAAACGCCGGTGGGCCGTGGCATCACCCTCGAAGAACTGCGTAAGAGCTACGCAGCGGTTTTCGTCGCCATCGGTGCTCACGTGGAACGGAAGCTTGGAATTCCAGGGGAACATCTGACGGGTGTCACGGGGGGCGTGGAATTCCTCCGGAGTGTGAATCTCTCGCAGCCGGCAGCACCGGGATCTCGTGTGCTGGTGATAGGCGGAGGCAATTCCGCGCTGGACGCAGCGCGCGCCGCCCTCCGTTGTGGGGCTGAAGAAGTGACGATCGTCTATCGGAGAACGCGAGCAGAAATGCCCGCTGACCATCGTGAGATCGAAGACGCAGAGCGTGAAGGCATCCGGTTGATGTTCCTCGCCGCGCCCAAGTCATTCCAGACGGGATCCGACGGGCGCGTGGCTGGACTGGAATGTCTGAAGATGAAGCTCGGTCGGCTTGACGCTAGCGGCCGGCCGGCTCCGGAGCCGATTCCAGGCTCGGAGTTCATCATTCCCTGCGACGCTGTCATCGCTACGATTGGCCAGGTCCCAGATCTGAATGCTCTTGGAAAACGGCTGGGTCTGGCGACCACGAAATCGGGAACGCTCCGCGTCGATCCGCTGACCTTGGAGACGTCGCTGCCGGGTGTGTTTGCCGGCGGGGATTGCGTGACCGGCCCCGACGTGGTGGTGACGGCGATGGCCGCAGGGAAAAAAGCCGCCAACTCCATCGATCGCTGGCTCAATGGCCAAGACCTACGTGCCGGGCGCGAACTGGAAGCTCCTTATCACACTGAATACGTCGTGGACACGGCTGGTGTGCTGATGCAGCGCCAAATACCGGTGCCCTCTCTCGACCCCGCCACCCGCGGCAGGAACTTCGACGAGGTTGACACCGGCTACACGCGAGAGCAAGCGATTGCCGAGGCGAAGCGCTGCCTCGCCTGTGGTATCTGCTGCGATTGTCATCTCTGCGCAACCGCCTGCCAAGCCCATGCAATCGACTATGCTCAAAGCGCGCAAACGCACCAGTTGAAGGTAGGCGCCATCGTCCTCGCACCCGGATACGAAATCTTCGACGCCCGCTTAAAGAAAGATCTGGGTTATGGCCGCTTCCCGAATGTGCTCACGGCGGCGGAGTTCGAGCGGATTCTGTCCGCCTCCGGACCTTACTCCGGCCATGTCCTCCGGCCCTTCGACCGGCAGGAACCGAAGCGCATTGCCTTCCTGCAGTGCGTTGGTTCGCGAGATTGCGAACACGACTACTGCTCGTCCGTCTGCTGTATGTACGCCACCAAAGAAGCCATCATCGCCAAGGAGCACCTGGGCGAAGGCCTGCAATGCGACATCTTCTTTATGGATCTGCGCGCCTTCGGCAAGGGCTTCGAGCAGTATTACCACCGAGGGCAAGACTTGGGAGTGCGCTACATCCGCTCTCGCGTGCCGAAGATCGAGGAGGTGCCTGGGACGCGGAACCTGATCGTTCAATATCTCGCCGAGAACGACAGAAAGCTCTCCCAGGAATACGACTTGGTCGTCCTCTCCGTGGGCATGCAGCCACCCAAGGATGTCAAGGCACTGGCCGAACGGTTCGGCGTGGCGCTCAATGAATTCAATTTTTGCGGAACCTCAGCTTTCCAGCCGGCGCAAACCTCTCGCGAAGGGATTTACGTCGCCGGGCCATTTGCCGAGCCGAAGGATATTCCGGAAACGGTCATGCAGGCCTCGGCAGCGGCGACGCAGGTGCTTTCCCTCTTGCGCGAAGCGCGCGGCACGCTGATCACGCCCAAAGTTTATCCGCCCCAAAGAGATGTGACGGGGGAAGACCCTCGCATTGGGGTCTTCGTCTGTCACTGCGGAACCAATATCGCGGGAGTGGTCAATGTCCCGCAGGTCGTGGACTATACGACCACCCTGCCCAACGTCGTATACGTGGAGAACAATCTTTACACCTGCTCCAACGATACCCAGGATCGGATCAAAGAGAAAATCGTCGAACACAATCTGAATCGGGTCGTGGTGGCCTCTTGCACCCCGCGAACCCACGAACCCCTGTTCCGCAACACTCTGGCCGAGGCCGGACTCAATCCGTACCTTTTTGAGATGGCTAACATCCGCGACCAGTGCTCATGGGTGCACATGCACGAACCGGAGCAGGCGACGCAGAAATCCAAAGACCTGGTGCGCATGGCGCTGGCCAAAGTCCGGCTATCGCAACCACTCCATCGGCAGACGGTCAGAGTAGAAAAGTCCGCTCTGGTTATCGGCGGAGGGCTGGCGGGAATGACCGCCGCTCTGGCCTTGGCGCGCCAGGGCTTCGATGCCTATCTGGTGGAAAAGGAGAATGAGCTGGGCGGAAATCTGCGCCACACCTACTACTTACTCAACGGAGAGAGGCCCCAGGATGAATTAGCGCGCCTGCGCAGTGAAGTCGTGCAGAACTGCCGAATTCATCTCTTTACCGGCGCGGAGATCGAGAAGATCGAAGGCACGATCGGCAACTTCAAGACTACGATCGCCGTCGGTACCATGACCACCGAAGTAAAGCATGGCGTCGTAATCGTGGCCACCGGTGCCAAGCAGTACCAGCCCAAAGAGTATCTGTATGGACAGGACGACCGCGTCCTCACGCAACGCGACCTCGAAGCACGCCTCGCCGCCGGTGATCGTTTCTTGGCGCTGGAAGCCTACCGGCCCGCAAAGACCGTCGTCATGATCCAGTGCGTGGGCTCGCGAGATGCCGACCACCCCTACTGCTCTCGCGTATGCTGCACCGAGGCCGTCAAGAATGCTCTGAAAATCAAGGCCCTCTCGCCGCAGACGCATGTGTACGTCGTGTACCGCGACATCAGGACTTACGGTTTCAAGGAGAGCTATTACACCAAAGCTCGGCAACAAGGAGTCGTGTTCGTGCGCTACGACGAAGACCGCAAGCCCGAGGTGTCACGAAATGGCGAAGGCCTGCAGGTTACCGTCTATGACAAGACCTTGGGAATGCCGCTCAGCATCTCGGCCGACCTGGTGGTTCTATCCGCAGGCATTCATCCGCAAGAAGACAACCGGAAGATCGCGCAGTTCTTGAAGGTTCCGCTCAACAGCGAGGGATTTTTCCTCGAAGCCCACATGAAGCTGCGCCCAGTAGATTTCATGACCGATGGCGTGTTTTTGTGCGGGCTGGCGCATTCTCCCAAGACGATCGAGGAATCCATTCTCCAGGCCCAGGCGGCAACCGCGCGAGCAGCCACGATTCTCGCCCGAGACAGCATAGAACTGGAAGCCAACCTATCGCAGGTCGCTGATGAAAGCTGCGACGGGTGCGCCTATTGCGTGGACACCTGTCCCTACAAAGCGATCACCCTGCTCGAGTACAAGTGGCAGGGGGCGATCAAGAAAGTCGTCGAAGCCAACGAATCCTCCTGCAAGGGCTGTGGCTGCTGCCAGGCTACGTGTCCCAAGAAGGGCATATTCATTCGTGGATTTACGCTCGATCAGATCGAGGCCCAGATCCATGCTGCTTTGGGAGTAGCGTGATGGACGACAACTATCAGCCCTTGATCATCGCCCTGTGTTGCAACTGGTGCTCCTATGCCGGCGCGGACTTGGCGGGCGTCTCGCGAACCCAATACCCGCCCAGCATCCGCATTGTCCGCGTCATGTGCTCGGGAATGGTGCATCCCAACTTGGTCATCGATGCGTTCACCAAGGGGGCGGATGGCGTCCTCATCTGCGGCTGCCATCCTGGAGATTGTCATTATCAGGAGGGCAATTACAAAACAGAAAAGCGTGCCGAAGCCATCAAGCTGATGCTTGCGGATTTCGGTATCGAAGAAGAGCGCTTTCGGCTGGAATGGGTTTCAGCGGCCGAAGGGCCGAGGTTTGGGCAGGTGGTGCGGGAATTCACGGAGCAGGTGCGGAAGTTGGGAGTCAGCCCATACAGGTTGTAACAGAAACTTGGATCCGTCGATTGTTTTGATCGCTGTTGAAAGACGAAGTTCTGAAGCTCAAAAGTGTTGAGGATGTTCCACTGTAACCCGAGGCACGAAGAACGCGGTTTCTGATGCCTGCGGGCGACAACGAAGAAGTTGGAGGAGCGGTTAAGGCGGGCAAAACTCCTGCCAACACCTCTACCTCCCGCTTCGCAACGGAGGTTCGTGATGCCGACGATCAGTGCTCCAACCCGCATTCAAATGCACAATATTCTTTTCGCCACTGACTTCTCGCCATCGGCGCAAACAGGTCTGTTTCATGCTGTGGATCTAGCACGCCGTTACGGTGCTGTACTGCATACTGTCCACGTGCTGCCTCATATGCCGTTTGTCGAATCGGCACAACCGGACCCCGAACAAGTCGAGTTATCGGCGCATCGACAACTGCCCGACTTCATGAGTTCCGTGTCGTTGAAAGATGTCGAACACAAAGAACTGATTGAGCAAGGCGAAGCTGCGGACGTGCTTTTAAGACTGGTTGGTGAGCGCGCCATTGACCTCATCGTAATCGGCACTGGCGGCCGCAAGGGGGTAGGGAAATTGCTGCTGGGCTCAGTAGCGGAGCAGGTCTTCCGCAATGCCGAGTGTCCAGTGCTCACCGTAGGAACGCACGCCACCCGCCCGGGCATCGATGGTAAGCTGCAGCACATTTTGTTCGCCACTGATCTGGGGCCACAGTCTTTGCACGCGCTGCCCTACGCCATATCTTTGGCGGAGGAACATCGGGCTCGCCTAACTTTCTTGTATGCGTCGCCCTTTCCTCTCTCTTCGCCCGAGTTTCGGCCGGAGGAGCCCAAAGATGTGTTAGCTCGCGGGAGGAATCGACTCCGCGCCTTGATTCCCAAAGGAACACAGCTTTGGCATGAGCCCGATTACATGGTGCAGTTTGGGTCCGGGGCGGAGATAGCAGAGATCATCGTGAAAATTGCCTCGCAGTCGGTCGACATGATCGTGCTCGGCGCCAAACGGAAATGGCCCACGACTTTGACCAAGCATCTGGGCACGGGTGTGGCTTACAAAGTCGTTTGCGAAGCGCCTTGCCCTGTGTTCTTGGTGGGTACCCATGCTAACAGGTAAGGCGGCGAGTCGATCGGCAATAAAGACGACATGGGAAGACCCGTCCGTCGGGCGTTTTGCGTTGATTCGTTGAGTTTTGTCCCCAGCTCAAGTTCGCGCAATTAGTCCAAGCGTGCTGGAAACAAGCGCTGGCGCAATCGATTAGGAATACGGATGCGTTTTCCCCACGGGTCGCATAAAATCTACAACGCTTTACCACCGAACCGGATTTCGACGAAAACAGCCCTCACGAAAGCTAGTCTGAATAATCCGGGCGCACTTCTGGGCTTCGTCTCGCGGGAAAACGGGTAAGTCATTGATGCTGGACAGCGCTTTGCAGTGCTGCCATAATTGATCGTGCACCCCAGCCCGCACATTTTTCCAATCAAAATTCAAGCGAGGAAGCGATGTCGGCCAAGTACATCTTTGTAACCGGCGGTGTGGTCTCTTCATTAGGAAAAGGACTGGCGGCGGCTTCCATCGGCTGCCTGCTTGAAAGCCGCGGCCTCAAAGTCAACCTGATGAAGTTCGATCCCTACCTCAACGTCGATCCCGGCACGATGTCGCCCTTTCAGCACGGCGAGGTGTTCGTAACCGACGACGGCGCCGAAACCGATCTTGACCTCGGGCACTACGAGCGTTTCACCCACGCCAAACTCTCTCGCGATAACAACTGGACCACCGGCCGTCTCTACGAGCAGATCATAGCCAAAGAACGCCGCGGCGATTATCTAGGCAAGACGGTGCAGGTGATCCCGCACGTGACCAACGAAATCAAAGCGGCAGCCAAAAAAGTGGCGCAAGACGTGGACGTGGCCATCGTCGAAATCGGCGGCACGGTCGGCGACATCGAGTCCTTGCCCTTCATCGAAGCCATCCGCCAGATGCGCCAGGAGCTCGGCCGCGATAACACACTTTTCGTGCACGTGACGCTCGTGCCTTTCATCGCCGCCGCGCAGGAATTGAAGACCAAGCCCACCCAGCACTCCGTAAAAGAATTGCTCAGCGTAGGAATTCAGCCCGATATCCTGCTCTGCCGCACCGATCGCTT
>JBEKED010000124.1:0-10735 GCA_050014035.1 Terriglobales bacterium | reverse complement strand
GTCTTGAGCTTGGGGCCGATAGTCAAAGTTTTCGTGGTCATGGAGCCCTCCAGATTAGTTCTCAGTTCGTGGTTCTCAGTTCGTGGTTCTCAGTTCTCAGTGAATGATTAGTCCGAGGTGCAAGCGTAGTTGCTTTTGGCTAAGAGCTAAAAGCGAACAGCGAATTAGCGATTAGCTGAGCAATGAAGAGGAAAGAAAATTAGTCGCTGCCAAAGAGATTGGCGCGCACATGCGAAGGCAGCAAGGAAAGATATCGACGGGGACAAGCGCGTCCCTCAATCCAGCAGGCCTGAAAAAGCGGGATGTAGCTGTTCGAGCGCATGGTAGCTAGCATCAGTATATCGCGGGATGGAGCGCGGCGTAACCCCCAAAGTACGTGTCCTGAGGTTGGCGCTGCGCGAGCCTAAACGGCCGGCACGCCGTGCGGCTTCACGTGCGCGCGGATGAACTTCACGATGTCATCCATGGGAGTGCCGGGCTGGAAAATGCCGGCCACACCGATTTTCTTGAGGCCTTCGATATCCTGATCGGGGATAATGCCCCCGACCAGCACGAGGACGTCGTCCATCTTGTTTTGCTTCAGCAGATCCATCACGCGCGGAACGATCGCATTGTGCGCGCCCGAAAGAATCGAAAGCCCGATGACCTGCACATCTTCCTGGAGCGAGGCGTTGACGACCATCTCAGGCGTCTGGCGGAGGCCGGTGTAGATGACCTCCATGCCGGCATCGCGAAGGGCGCGAGCGATCACCTTGGCGCCGCGGTCGTGGCCGTCAAGGCCGGGCTTCGCAACCAGGACACGAATTTTCTGCTCAGTAGCCACCGACACCATTTAACCACAGAGGGCACAGGGAGCACAGCGGGAATTGGCGCTGCCTGAAAAGGCGAGCTTCGCCCGCTTGGACGGGCAGGGACGCCCGTCCCTCCACTATCAGGGCTTAACCCCCAACTGCCAGAACAGGAACGAGTACATGTCGGTGTTCTCTTCGATCTGTTTGGTGACTGGCTTGCCCTGTCCGTGCCCGGCTTTGGTTTCGATGCGGAGCAAAATCGGCCGCTCTTTGCTGGCGCCGTTCTTGGCTTCCGCCTGCATGAGCGCGGCCATTTTCTTGGCGTGCATGGGGTCGACGCGCGTGTCGGTATCGCCCGTCATAAAAAGAATGGCGGGATACTCCTGCCCCGGCTTCACATGATGATAAGGAGAGTAAGCATAGAGCCAGTCGAACTGCTTGGCATCATCGGCCGAGCCGTATTCCGGAACCCACAGCTTCGCAATCTGGAAATTCTGATAGCGCAGCATGTCGAGCAGCGGAACAGCGCACACGACGGCGCGGAACAGATCCGGCCGCTGCGTGATCATGGCACCCATCAGCAAGCCGCCGTTGGAGCCGCCTTGAATCGCAAGGTGATCGCGGTCGGTATATTTCTGCGCAATGAGATATTCTCCCGCGGCAATGAAGTCATCAAATACATTCTGTTTTTTCTCCAGCATGCCGGCGCGATGCCAGTCTTCGCCAAACTCGGCGCCACCGCGCAGGTTAGCCACGGCATAAATGCCGCCATGTTCCATCCAGAGATACATGCTGCGGTTGAAAGTCGGCGTCAACGAGACGTTAAAGCCGCCGTAGCCGGTCAGCAGTGTAGGGTTCTTGCCATTCTTTTCGATTCCCTTCTTGCTGACGACAAACATGGGAACCTTCGTGCCGTCCTTCGACGTGTACCAAACCTGCTGCACGTCGTACGCAGAAGAATCGATGGACGGCGCGTCCACTTTAGCCCACAGGGCGCTTTTGACATCGGTCAAATTAACGCGAAAAACCGAAGGTGGCAAAGTGAACGACTGGAATCCAAAGAAGATTTCGTTGCGGTCATAACGGCCGGAGAAATCGGAAACGTCGCCCATGGCCGGCAGCGGAATGTCGGCAACCTTTTTGCCGTCGAGTCCGAACAGCTTGAGTTCAGAAATCGCGTTGTGTTCGTATTGCGCCAGCAGCTTGCCGCCGGTAACGCTCGCCCCCAGCAGCACAGCGTCAGTTTGCGGAATCAGTTCTTTCCAGTTTTCGCGCCGCGGATGAGTCGCATCGGCGACCATGACGCGATAGCGAGGCGCATCCTCGTTGGTGGTGATATAGAGTTTGCCTGCAAGAAAATCGGCGCCGTAAAGAAAATCTTTGCCGGTAGTGATTTCGATGGGAGGATTCTTAGAACTCAGATCCTGCAGAAACAATTCGGATTTAGTCCAGCCGTGTTCCTCGGTGATCAGCAACCAGCGTCCATCTTCAGAAAGGCCGACATTCGGCCACCACTCCGGGTCGCGGCCTTCGCCGAAAATCAGCGGGTCCGCGGACGGATCGCTACCAAGCGCGTGATAAAACACATGCCGGTGATACACTTCCTGTCCCGCGGGAACCTCTCCCTTCTTGGGATAGCGGGTGTAAAAGAATCCAGAATTATCGTGTTTCCAGGCGAGACTGGCCGCGCGTGTCCGCTCAATGGCATCGGGCAGCAATTCACCGCTGGCGGTTTCGATCACGCGCAGCGTGCTGATCTCGGAGCCGCTCGCCGACGTCCCATAGGCAACGTACTTCCCATCGTCCGACGCAAACCACCAATCGAGAGCGGTTGTCCCGTCGGCCGCCAGTTTGTTCACGTCGACCAGCATGCGATCGTCGCCGTTGAGCCCTTCGCGTATATAAAGGATGGGCTGGTTCTGATTGCCCTCGCGCCGCGTGTAAAAGTAATACTTTCCACCCATCTGCGGAGCACTGACGCTGCCAATCGCCAGCAGTTGCGCCAGCCGGGCATTGATCTTGTCGCGCCCGGGGAGCGGGTCCAGCAGAGCGCGAGTATAGCCGAGTTCCTGCTCCACGTAGAGCTTGGTGTCGGGATCGTTCGGGTCTTCCAGGTAGCGGTAGCGATCGACAATTTTGTGCCCCTGAACCATATCTTCGACCGGTGCAACTTTGGCCTTTGGCAGGACCGCAGAAACAGAAAGAGTGGTGGAATGCCCAGTGCCGGAATCCTCAGCATGGACCAGGGCAACGACGCCCAGAAAAATCAGCAACGAAATCAGCAAACGCGAACCTCCCATCGGCAACACCTCACTCTACAATGGACGATATCCAAAGAAACAGGTTAGCAGAACCGCGGGCGCGCGAGCCCACCGACTCGCGGCTTGCGACGCGCGGGTTGCGACGCGCGAATTTCCAATCCGCTGTAGCCTCTGTTATGATTTCCTTGACAATTTAAGCACGTCTCGCAGCGTGCTCCCACTCCTCAGTAGCTCAATGGCAGAGCATCCGGCTGTTAACCGGAGGGTTGTAGGTTCGAGTCCTACCTGAGGAGCCATTTCTTTTCAATCACTTTCCCGCCCTCCGCGCCACCGTGGGCGCGCCACTGTACCCGAATTGTCCCCGTTCGCTTCTCGGCCCGAGTTTCGCTGGCATCGCTACGACGCTTTCCTTGACCGTCTTCACGTACCTCTGGGTGCGCAGCAGTGCGGACTGCAAAGCCACCTCGTCTCCGATCGCATACCGCCTGAACATGCTGTCGGTTTTGTGCCCGGAGATTTTCATCGCGATGCTTTGGGGTACGCCGGCGTCGACCATGTTGCGACAGGCGGAGCGGCGAAGATCGTGAAACAGGCGCCGGATGCCAGCTTTCTCGCAGGCTCGGGCCCAGGCTTTCCGGAAATCTCTCACCGGTTCGCGGGCGCGGTGGAAGATGAGCGGCCCGAGCCCGGGCGATGCCGCTCAAGTTCATGGGGCTGTCCTTCTCTCGGATTTCGTAGTCCACCTTGAGCGCGTCCAGCAGCTCCGCGATGGTACGCCTCTTGTCGTGACGACTGACAAACGGGGTCGAGGGGTCGAGTTCATGGGCATGCACTTCCTTGAGCCGGCGCCGGAGGTACTTCTCTCCTGTCTCCCGATCTGTGGTCTTGGCTGATTCCCGCTGTTGTTTGCCGTCGACGTAGAACTGGACCCACCAGGTCCGGTCGCGCAGACAACAGCGGCCATCTCCGCGGAGTTTCATAGGCGGCCGTCTTTCTTCAGGCGGCCTATCGGCGGCTTCCTCAAGTAATCGCGCAAAGCGCGCTCGGCGACTTCGGCCAGGGTCCTGCGTTCGTCGACGGCGCGATGCTGCACTGCTGTCCAGAGGGATTGAGGCAGATTGCGGCGTGGCGGTCCTTTGGAAGAGCTGATTGTGGCCCGCAGATCTGCTCTCACCGCGTCCGGCCTCGGCTTGGGAGATTGCACGGATTTTGAGCCGGGAACTGCCAGAACTGCTTATCAGCAAGGCACACGGATTACCGGTGGCGGTATTATCTGGCAGTACGTCGGACCGCAGAATGCGGGTACTGACTGACGCCAACGTCAGTCAAGTCGTCTGTGACCTGCGTCATTGCCTGCGAGTAGGATTATGAATCCAAAAAGCCGAACGTCATTCCCAGAAGTTTTTTGCTTAGTCTGCTGTGAGGCATCGCATTTTGATCTCGATCCATAACCATCCCGTCGAAACCGATCTAGAAGCGCCACTCCGCGGCGGCGTTGCGTTCGCGCAAGATCAAGATGATAAGGTTCTCCCCGCGTTAGGGAAAGCATCCCGAAACAGGACGCTTCCCCACGCGAAGGGAGTCCGTTCTTACGCGAGATCGTTAGAAAACGATCTTGGCCTGGAACTGACCCTCGCGCCCAGCCGGCAGACCCTGAAAGAACGAGCCATAAGGCCCGGTCGGGGGAGCCGCTTGGCCTACGATCTGTCCGCAGCTCGGTTGCGCCCCCGGGCCGGGTGTAATTGCCGAACACCCGGAACCCGACCAAACTTGGTTCGGGCTCTGGAAGTTCGGGTGGTTAAAGACGTTGTAGATGTTCGCGCCCACCGTGAGCGTCATTCGCTCCCGGATCTTGAAATTCTTATTCACCGTGAAATCCGAGTCAAAGAATCCCGGCCCGCGGTACTGGTTGCGAGTTTGTGTGGGGAAATACGCCAGCGCGTTGGCCGAGGCAAATTCCGCCGAGTTGAAGCACGCACTGGTTCCACTCGAGCAGCTTTGTTGGGCCGTTCCGAGCGCCTGGGCCGGCGTGGCCGTGCCTCCGAACGAAAGGGGAACGGTACCGTCGGTAACTGTGTAAGGCAAACCACTCCGGACAACGAAGTTTTCCGACGCTAACCAGCCTCCCAAGATTGCGTTCAGGATCGGGTTGCCGAAGTGGTACGGTTCGGTCCAGACATAGTTGGCGCTAAGACTATGCCGGGCGTCGTAGTCGGCGTTGCCATAGTTGTTGCAGGCAAAGCAGGCAGGATTGATTTGCCCCTGCAAGGAAGAGACATTGTTATAAGTTATAAGCCCTCCGTTGGAGATTTCGTCGAGAGCGTGCTGCCATGAGTAGCTGGCATTGATCACGAAGCCAGCCGTCATGCGGCGGCTGTAGCTGGCGATCAGGCCGTTGTAATTGGATACGGCGCCCGACTGCCATTGCGTAACGGTGCCAAAGCGGCTGTCTTCGGCGGCAAGCCCGCTCGACGGACAAACGGCGTAGCCGGTAACGCTGTAATTACTGCACGCGTTCACCGTGCTGTTGGGATACGCCTCATAGATGCCGTGGTTGCCCACGTAGGCGAGCGTCACCCGGCTCCGGCTGTCGAGTTGCTGCTGCACCTGGAAGTTCCATTCCTGGTATTGCGGGGTCCTCAGCTTGCCCGGAAAACCGGTTACGCTTGGCGGCGTGCCTCCCACCGCGGACGATGTAAGTTCCGCCAGCGTCAAGCCGTTGGCGAGGGAGGGAATACCCAGTGAGGGCACTCCGTTTCGGATAGCGTTCGCGGTATTGTTGGTGGTGGCCTGAGCACCTGCAGGATCGCCCCACACGACCGGCGTCGGTCCACCGAAGAGTGGACTTTCTTGAGTCACCAGAACGCGGTAGGGAGCGCTGACGAACTGGTCGCTGATAAGCGCCGGGAAGGCATCATAGAAGATTCCAATTCCGCCGCTGATTACGGTCTTGCTGCTGACTAGAGGCGACCACGTAAAACCAAAACGCGGAGCCCAGTCAACACTGTCGATGGAGTTGAATGCATCCCTTCGTCCGATAGTAAGCGCCTGATTGTAGGGTGTGCTCGCACCCTGCGTTTCGATGGACGAAAACGGAGCATTGAGGATGCTAAAGCAGTTGTTATCGCAGGTTGGGTTGAAGTTATGTTCCGCGCGCAACCCGAACGTCAGCTTCAACCTCGAGGTGACCGACCACTCGTCCTGGCCGTAAAGGCCGAAGCCGCCCGTGTTCATCGGCGCCTCCGTATGAAGCGGGTTGCTCTGCAGGTAAAAATCTGCGGTTCCACCGTAGAAGCTACTGAGATCCGAGTACACCAGCGGGGTTACCCCGATAGAAGCGTCATAGTTGCTAATATCATACCGCCGGTAGTTGACTCCGAATTTCAAGCTATGCCGCCCAAGAACCTTGGCGAAGTCGTCAATCACCTGGTATTGCGCGACGTCCCGGCCCTGGGGAAAGTCGAAGCTAGTGGCGTTCAAACCGGTCGCACCCACTCCGATAACAGGGCCCGGATTTCCCTCGCTGAACCCCACGAACAGGTCGTACGGAAAGGGCGAAGTGGGTCCATTCGTGTTCTCCTGGAAAGTTGCGCCGTAGTAGTTGGCCGCGAATACCAACTGGTTGGTCGCGGTACCGCTCAAGGTGTGGTTCCACGTCAAAGTGCCGGTATATGACGGCTGGAAGCTGGCCGAGGAAAACTGGGCGGGATCAATCGGATCCGCGACCGTGGCCTGGATGCCCCGGTCAATATTAAAGCGGAAGAAGGCGCGGTCCTTGTTTCCGATGTTTTGGTCGAAGCGGCCGATCAGCAGCCACTCATGCGCCGGTACTGCCGGACTTGCCTCGTATTGCTCAAGGCAACCGATGGTATTGCCCGGATCGACCTGCGTGCCGAGAAGCGGATCCGTACAGCTGCCTGGCGACGATGGGCTACCTGGGGCAAGGGGCGTGCCCTTCGCGTAGTGGGGCGCTGCCGTCCAAATCGCTTGGGCGTCCTTATAGGTCTTAATGGTTGCGGCGGAAGCTCCAACTAGTCCGAGGTTCGTGATCGTGTCACTTAAGAAGCCCGGGGTTGGTGCATAGACGGTTTGCGTCGCCGGCACGATATAGCGGATACCTTCTGTGTCGAGGAAGAAGAAAGTCTTGTCCTTCTTGATCGGTCCGCCAATGGAAGCCGCCCACTGATTATTGTTGGCAAAGGGGCGAGGTTCTGTCGGCTGGTAGAAGGTATTAAACCAGTCATTGGCGTCCAAGAGGCGACCGGTCCACTGGTATTGCAAGTTGCCGTGGATGTTGTTGGTGCCACCTTTGCTCACAAAGTTGACCTGCGCTCCAGCCTGTTGTCCGTACTGACCGCCGTAGGCGTTGGTAACGACCGTCGCCTCTTCAATGCTGTTCTTGCCAAGCATGAGGTTGGTGGGACCGGAGTTGTTCAGGTTCAGGAACGGATCCATCTGATTTTCGCCGTCGACGGTGAACACGTTCGAAGTGGCGGGCAATCCATTCACGTTAAAGTTGCCGTTACCCCCGGCGCTGTTCATCATTACGCCGGGCGCGGTATAGGCGATCGCGGTCAAATCGTTACCGCCGTTGGGCAAGTTCTCGACCAGGTTCTTTTCGAACGATGTGGTCATGTCGGCCGCCTCGGTCTGCAAGATGTCCGCTGCACCGGTAACTTCAACCACCGTTCCGCTCGCCTCGCCCACTTCGAGCTTCACATTTACGACGGTCGCTTGTCCTACGTTAATCTCAGCCTTCGCCGAATACTTTCTGAACCCCTCGGCACCGACTTCGATCGAGTAAGAGCCGGGCTCGGCAAGGGGAAACTGATAAATGCCCTGCGCGTTACTCTTGGCTTGGCTCGAGTAGCCTTTGCCCAAGTTCGTCAGCTTGACCGTTGCGTTCGGGATAATGGCTCCGGTTGGATCCGAAACCGTTCCGCTCATAGCGCCTTGCGTCAAGCTCTGCGCCAGTAGTACGCCCGGCAGCGCGAGGGCCACGAGCGCTATCAGTACAAGCAATCTAGTCGATGTGGTCAGTTGCATTGTTGTGTCGCCTTCCTGGAGTGCAAATGCAGCCCGATGACGATCACGCGGAGTTTTGGTGTTCTGAGTTAGAGCAGGACAAAGATCACGTGCGATTCTGCAAATCACGCTGCGGATGTACATCGTTTCCTCCCACCAAGAGATTGAGTGTCGCGACGGATCGAGAAAAATAGATCGAGTCGCTAAGCACTTCCACTACGTTGAGTATTTGCAATTAGCGAACCGCACCGGGTTCGTCGACTTTTCAATCGGTTACATCAATGAGCAGATCTGCGGTTATGAAATGCGGGATGCCAACTGCACAGGCCTCACAGCGTATATCGTGCGCTTGAGGTTGCCCTCTGGAAGACTGTCACTGCGTGCTGTGGGACTACATCAAACAGGAAAGGAATTTCCAAGAATCCCGATCTCCGGAGATTCCGTGCGAGTTTGACTCTGGTTATTCGAAGATACATACTGGTTGGTATGTTGGCGGCACGCAAGAATCTGAAACGTAGAGCGACTAGGCTGCGCGATCCTGAGCGCACGCGGGAGCACCTGCTGCAGGCGGCATCCCGCGAGATCTACAGATCGGGTTTCCAGAGTGCCAGCCTGGACACAATACTGGCCTCCGCTGGCGTGACCAAGGGAGCGCTGTACTACTACTTCAAAAGCAAGGAAGCCTTGGGATACGCCGTCGTCGAAGAGGTCATCGCCCCCGACGTCCACGGCAAATGGGTGCGGCCTCTACAGAGCGTCAAGGACCCTATCGACGCTTTGATCGGCGCTGTGCAACGTATATCCGTTCGGCCCGCGGATGTACGGGGCGGCTGCCAACTGAACAATCTGGCGCAGGAAATGTCTCCTCTTGACGCGAGATTCCGGAAGCGGCTGGCGAGAGTCTTCCATGCCTGGCGGGAGGCCGTTGCCTCCGTTTTGCGAGAGGGCCAGACCCACGGAAGCGTTCGCCGCGACGTGGAGCCTGCTGACGCAGCCGCCTCACTGATCGCGATGGTCGAAGGCTACGGCTCGCTGGCAAAGAATGCTCAGGATCCAAAAGTAATGAAAGCAGGGATCAGAAACATCGTGGACTGGCTGCGCTCCCTCCGCGCGCCGGGCAACCGCAAGCGGGTCTGATCGCATCCGTTCAAGCAGCACTTTGACAACTGTTACATACCAACTGGTTCGTAGGTTCGGCGTTGACTTGCAGGCACGCCGAGGCGAGAGCGGGCGGGGGACTGATTCAGCCCACACAGGAGGAAGTAATGAACCGAAAGCGATTCCAGGTAATTGCCTTTCCAAGCTTCGTGATTCTTATCCTGGGCGCAGCGTGGCCCGCGCCAGCACAGGACGCCAAAACGCCGTATCCGAGCATGGCCCCGCTTGACCAATACCTGATGGATCGAAATGCAGAGATCGCGCGGGCGCGAACTGCGGCCCCGCAGGCCATCTCGCGCGATGCCGATGTCCTCGTCCTTGGAAGGCATGGCTACGAAACCGCAGTCAAAGGTAAGAACGGTTTCGTGTGTCTCGTAGAGCGAGGGTGGATGGGCGGATTCGACGGCCCTAACTTTTGGAACCCTAAAATTCGAGGTCCGGTCTGCTACAATCCGCCGGCTGCCCGCTCCATCCTGCCGATGACCTACAACAGAACGGAGATGATATTGGCCGGCCAATCCAAAGCTCAGATCATCGAGGGCATCAAGACATTCATGAAGCAAGAGCTGCCGCCCCTGGAGCCTGGAGCTATGAGCTACATGATGTCGAAAGACCAGTACCTTACCGACGGCGACCACCACAACTGGATCGCTCACCTGATGTTTTACACTCCCCTCATGGACGGTTCCGTTTGGGGTGCAGATCTGTCCAACTCTCCCGTCATGCTGAATCCACAGTTCAGGGGCGCTCCTGAACCGATCGACGTATTTATGGTTCCCGCGGGCTGGTGGTCGGATGGAACGCCGGACCCAGTCAAGCCGGAGTAATGGCGCGCAAGGGGAGAATGGGCCGATGTTTCAAGCAGCAGCCAACAGCAGCGAGAGCCTGAGGATGTCTAGGGAGCAGGATGAGCTGGATGTATACGCCTTTTGACGGCCGTGAAAGGTCATGATGGACTTCGGGCACACGAGCAGTAGCGAAACCGGCAATGGAGGTCTCTTGGATAACGGCGATCCACATATTCGCGAAGTCGTAACCCAGACACGGACGCTTGCGATGGGGAAGTCTGCGCGGATTGCGATCAGAGCCAAGGGGAGAATTCTCTTCATCGATGTGGTGGACGTTATCGCGGTGGAAGCCAAAGGAAACTATGTCTCGTTATTGCATACTTCAACTTCCCACATGCTGCGAGAGTCTATCTCGTCTATGGAAGAAAAGCTTAATCTGCACGGGTTTGTGCGAATTCATCGATCGGTGCTGGTGAACGCGGCATTGGTTGAAGAGATTCATCTATTGTCCACGGGTGAGTATGTGCTCCGCGTTCGGGGAGGAAGGGAGTTCACAGCCACACGTACTTACAAGAAGAATCTGCACCTCCTGGCGGAGTTGTGGATCGGTGTGTAGGGTTTGGCTGCCGAGTAATGTTCGCCAAACCGGAAACGAACGCGACTCGGTCCAGAAACGGGCTTCGCGGAAGTTTGTCGGATTAGTAATGGGAAG
>JBEKED010000123.1:0-11228 GCA_050014035.1 Terriglobales bacterium | reverse complement strand
ATGCGAAGGGCAGATAGATATGAACTCGAAGTTTTAGGTTTTTTCTGAGACCCGAGACCTGCCACGTGACACCTATCTTTTCAGCATGTGAATCTCAGTCCCATTCTTATGGAACTGAACTTCGTCCATCAACTGATTGATCAGGTAAATGCCGCGGCCGTGATTGGCATAGAGGTTCTCCCCATGGCAGGGATTGGGGATATGCGCAGGATCGAAACCGGGGCCGGGATCGCGCACCACGATCAAGATGCCCTGGCGGTCGTCACACGCCACGTCGCATTCGATGACCTTGGAGGGATCGTTCTTTGCCCCATGCACCACGGCATTCGCCAGTGCCTCCGTCAGGGCCAGTTCGATGTGGTCCTCGCGCCCCGGCGCACAATTCATTTCGCGCACCACGTTCATTACACTGCGAACTACCGTGTCCACCGCATCCCGGTCCGCCGCTAACGTCACGCTGAGCTTGAGATCAAGTTTCTTCGGGTCGAACTCACACGTCCCCGGTTGGGAGGGTTGTTCTGAGGATGAGGAAGAATCTGCCATAGTTGGCTTTGGGCTTTGGTTCCAGCCTTTCCACTAAATGAGATGCAGAAACGCGCTGACAGATTCTAGGGATTCCCGGCCTAAGATGCAACCTTATTTGTATCCGCCTACTGAGGTTAGCGCTTCGCCGGGGAGGAGTTACTCCTCCGGCAAACCACCGATCTGCTGTAGTTGACGACGCCAATCCAGTTCTTCCACGAAGTTTCGCGAATCGCGCCACCCAGCCTTGATCTTGACGAAGAGTTCAAGAAAAACTTTCGTTCCCACCATCTTCTCGATGTCAAGCCGGGCCGCAGTTCCAATTTTCTTAAGCATTTGGCCGCCTTTGCCCAGCAGGATCGCTTTCTGGCCCTCGCGTTCGCAAACAATCACCGCCGCAATCCGCGTCAGCCTTGGGCTCTCTTCAAACTGCTCGATCATCACCGAGACCGCGTGCGGCACCTCCTCATGCGTCTGCATCAGAACATGCTCGCGAATCAACTCCGCCGCCATGAAGCGCACCGGCTGATCGGTAATCTGCTCTTCGGGAAAATATCGCGGCCCTCTGGGCAGCTCCTTCAGCACACACGCCAGCAATTCGTCGAGGCCTTTTTTCTTCAGCGCGGAGATGGGCACGATCTCCTTGAACTCATGCAGGGATTGGAACTGTGCCATCAGCGGAAGCAGTTTGCTTTTGTCGGCCAGCAAATCAATCTTGTTCAACAGCAGAAAAACCGGCGTCCCCGCCTTCTTCGCCAGGTCGAGGACGAAGCCGTCTTCGCGGTCCCACTTCCTTTTCGCATCGACGATGAGCAGAATCAATTCGCAACCTTCCAGCGCTTCGCGTACTTCAGACATCATCTTGCGTCCGAGCGACGAGCCGGATTGATGAACTCCCGGCGTGTCGATGAGCACGATCTGCCCAGCCTCGCGTCCTTTCTGCTTTGGGACATTGATGATGCCAAGAATGCGATTTCGGGTGGTTTGGGGCTTGGGCGAGATGATAGCCAGCTTTTCGCCCACCAGCGCATTCAGCAACGTGCTCTTGCCTGCATTAGGACGCCCAAGAATGCAGACAAATCCGGAGTGAAAGGACATGCATACAGGCTACTAGCTTTTGGCGGCCGCCCGCCAGCCCACCCCGGCAATTGACCAACGTTGAAAACTTCCCGGCTTGCACGGAACCCGCCTCGCACGGGACAAAGTGGCTCAATCCAGCCGCGCGGGGACAGATTGGCCCAAAACCGGGTTGCTCGGAAACATGGCAAGCGATTGCTTACTACCACTTAGGTGGAGGTTGATTGGTCCAAGCCGTGCTTCTAAGTATGCTTCGCGGTACCGCATCAGTATCGAGCGGGAACCTCGAAAACCACGAGAAAGGTGGAGTATGAAAGTGTCAAGTAAGAACGGGAAGCCGCAAAGCCGGAACGAACGACACGGCGCTGCGTGGGGTAAACCTTTGGCGTTGCTGGCTCTGATCCTGGCAGGACAGTTCGCATTCGCGCAGGTAGCGGATGAGGCTGGTTCCAGAGAACCGCTTTCTCCACGGATTACCGCGGAACTGAATCACGAACTCTTGCAGGCACGGCAGGGCGACGGCGGCGACGCTACCGTAAAAGTAATCGTGCAATACAAGAAAGCGCCGAGGAAAGAAGCTCTGGCGCGCTTGCAGAACCAGGGCGCACAGCTCAACCGCAAACTCGATGTGGTCAGGGGCGCCGCATTTTCCCTTCCCGTTAACACCCTCGCGTCTTTGGAGAATGATCCCGAAGTGGAATACGTCAGCGTCGATCATCCCCTGAAAGGGATGGACGATTACACCAACGACGCGATGAACGTCAGTGCGGCCTGGAACGCAGGCTACAACGGGGCGGGAATTGGCGTGGCCGTCATCGACAGCGGCATCAATCCAAACAGTTACGATTTTTACACCTTCAGTTCGCCAAACCAGCACGGCCCGATGCGTGTGGTCTATCACCAAGACTTCACCGGAGCGAGCGAGTACACCGCGACCGGCGGCCTGGTTTACGACACTTACGGCCACGGCACCCACGTGGCGGGCATCATCGGCGGAAACGGCCACTTGTCCGGCGGACAATACTCCGGCGTCGCGCCGATGGCGAATCTGATCGATCTGCGCGTCCTCGACGGCAATGGCAACGGCAGCGATAGCGAAGTCATCGCTGCCCTTCAGGAAGCGATTGCGCTGAAGAAAAAGTACAACATCAAGGTCATCAATCTGTCGTTGGGACGAGGAATCGCGGTACCGTATGCGCAAGACCCTCTTTGCCAGGCAGTAGAATCGGCTTGGGGAGCGGGTATTGTCGTAATCGCGGCCGCCGGCAACTATGGACGGCTGAGCCTGAACGGCAGCGGCGGCTACGGAACCATCACCGCTCCGGGAAACGATCCCCTCGTTATCACGGTCGGCGCCATGAAGTCCGAGGGCACGTTGCTACGCACCGACGATCAGATCGCCAGCTACAGTTCGAAAGGACCTACGACGTTTGACCACGTGGTGAAGCCCGACATCGTCGCTCCGGGAAACTCCGTAGTTTCAATTTATGCTCTGGGCAGCACTCTGGAAACCGGCTACCCGGGTAATTCCGTCAGTGGTCAACGTGCGAACCAGGGGCCAGGCGGCGCGGAAACCACCACCGACTACTTCATGCTGAGCGGTACCAGCATGGCCACTCCGGCTGCGGCCGGCGCGGTAGCGTTGCTGCTGCAAGCAGAGCCAAAATTGACTCCGGACCAAGTCAAGGCGCGGCTGATGCAGACCGCTTACAAGACTTTCCCGGTATCGAGTGCGGCTGTCGATCCGACGACCGGGATAAGCTATACCTCCTACTACGATATATTCACCATCGGCGCGGGATACCTGGACGTGCAGGCCGCTTTGGCCAGTAGTGGCTTGGCGCCTTCCAATGTCGGAGCCGCCCTGTCCCCGGCAGTCAATTTAAGCGCACAGTGCTATTGCGTCGCGCTCAGCAATGGCAATTCGCAGATTGCGGGCTCTTCCGTGGTGTGGGGATCGGGAGTCTTTGCAACGTCGGTGGTCTGGGGCGGAAACGTCGCCGGCACTGCGGTCATCTGGGGCACCTCGGTAGTCTGGGGCACCGCGGGCGACTCCGGCTTCGACGTGGTCTGGAGTTCGACCAGCAC
The DNA here is from genome assembly GCA_050014035.1 of Terriglobales bacterium. Classification (GTDB taxonomy): domain Bacteria; phylum Acidobacteriota; class Terriglobia; order Terriglobales; family Acidobacteriaceae; genus Acidiflorens. The sequence continues at coordinate 7,541 of JBEKED010000123.1, read as the reverse complement.
CGCTGCCACCAGTGTGGTTTGGGGCGCTATGTCCCTGGACAGCCAAGACGAAGCGTTTGTCGAGATCCTCGGAGAACAATAACTCATACACCCCACTCATTCGGAACCAACGAGTGAGTGGGGCCTTCTCTTCTTCGGCAAACCGCGTCTAAACTTCTTCTCCAGCCCCGCCGCTGCGCCACGCCTTGCCCGCCATTTCCACGTGGAAACCGGCCAGACCAGCAAACATCATCGAATCACATGAATCCGAATGCCGAGCTTGAGCTTCTTCCATGATCGGTCAGCGGTGTAAACCGGGGCACGCAACGCAATCCCGAGAGCCAGGCACGCCCGATCCCCAAGCGACAATCCGAGGGGCCGGGTTTGGCCGACAAGGTCTCCGGCAGTCTTGGCCTGGTCGGCGCTGAAAGCGACCGCCTCATCAATTACTCCACTGGTGGCCGTCCAAGCGTCGTCGGAGCTAATTCCCCGTTGCACAAGTTTCCCGTGCACTTCGGCAACATTAACCGTGCTGGCCGCAGCCGCGCTCATGATCTGAGGCGTCATTTTCTCCGCACCAGGCTCGCCGTTGAGCACGGCCAACAATACCGATGCATCCAGCACAACCCTACTCACGTTTGGCGGCCTCGCGCCGTTCGGCAATCAGTTCGTCGACCAAGGAGGTGCCGGGCTTGACGTATTTCCGGACCAGCCGTTGCGCGCGCTCAATTCTGCGTCTCACCGTCGTGATTCGCAGTTCGTCGTCTTCCACGCGCAAAATCACTTCGTCTCCGGCCTTAATGCCCAGCGCTTTCCGATACGAGGCGGGAATAACGACGCGCCCGTTTTCGTTGACACGCATTCGAGTTTCAACGCCCATGTGTCATGCTCCAATCTATATGACAGATTGTACACTATATGTCACAGATATGTAACATGACACATACAACTATATCAGCTTCATCTGCTTAGGTGCGGCAGTAGTGATGCGCACGCGTTCAACCCGGCGATCGGTAGAGTCGAGGACTTCGAACTTCAGCCCTTCGTCCTCGATGACTTCGCCTTTCTTCGGAATGCGTCCCGCAAGTTCGCTGACCAGCCCGGCGATGGTGGAAGATTCATGCCCTTCCGGCCGCATGCCAAAAAGTTCATCGAGGCGGTCGACATCCATGTTGCCAGGGACTATATAGGTGTGGTCGTTTTCCTGCACCACCTGCGCTTTCTCGTGCTCATCGCCGATTTCTCCGACGATCTCTTCCACCAGGTCTTCGATGGTCACCAGACCGGCCACGCCTCCGTATTCATCGACCACAATGGCCATGCGGATGTTACTGCGCTGCATCTCCCGCAGCAGATCGCTCACTAACTTGCTTTCGGGAACAAAGTAGACGTCAGTTCTCATCAGGGTCGCAACCGTCCGCGTGTGCGCCTCGGAGTCGGGAACTTGCAACACATCCTGAGTGTGAAGAATGCCTTTGATGTGGTGAATCGAACCTTCGTAGACAGGAATACGCGAAAGCGGCCGAGCTTTGAGTAACTCGACAATCTTTTCAACGGTGTAATCGGAGGGAACCGCCACCATCTCCGGCCGCGGCTTCATCGCCTCGCGTACGGTTTTCCCGCTGAACTCCACTACCGATTGGATCAGCTCGCGATCCCCTTCCTGAATGATGCCCTCTTCCTGCCCCGCTTCAATCAAGGCGTCGACCGCTTCGGCGGAAGTTTCGGGCTCGGCTTCGGCGTGCTCGCGGGTGAGCGCGGCCACTGACTGGCAGAATCCGAGCACCAGCGTGACCGGCAGAACCAGATAGATGAGCAACCGCAGCAGCAGCGCCCATTGCGCCAGCCAGCGTCCGCGGGTGCGCGAAAAAAAGACGAAGGGCAGCAGCCGATTGAAAAAAATGATGATCAGCACCAGGCTAAGCGTGGCTTCGAGCACTTCGTAGACACTCCAGGCGCGGTCGCGGAAGACCGTGAAGCCGACGATCATGGCAATCGCCGCCGTCACCAGTTGCGTCAGAATAGCCATCGCGAGCGAGGCGCGCTGTCGCGTCACTCCCAGCTTGGGCTCGACGATCTGCTCGAAGGCGTCGATGTTGTCCTGGAAATCGCGCGAAAGGAATTTGCCAATCTCCTGATAAAGACGATCGACGTAGGAAACCAGCGTCAGCAAGCCGAACAGGAGCGCGAGAGTGATGCCGACGCCAATCATCGGTTATTGTTACTAGTTATTGTTATTTGGCGCTTCGTCGCCGGACGCGGAGCTGTCCTTCTCTCCATCGTTGTGCTTGGAATCGAGGCCCTTTCGATCAAGCCCTGTGGCAGGCGTAGTTTCGCGCGCAACTGTTTTTCGCGTCGCGCCATCTGTCCATTGTCGCATTCGTGGTCGTAGTCACGAAGATGCAGAATCCCGTGCAGGACCAGAATCTTGATTTCCTCAGCCGAAGAGTGTCCGAGCGAGCGCGCATTTTGCGCTGCGATTTCAGCCGAGATGGCGATTTCGCCGGCCAGCTTTTTATGCGCGTCCGATTCAGCGGGGAATGAGAGCACGTCGGTGGGCTTATCTTTGCCGCGGAAACGGCGGTTCAAGGATTTCATTTCCGCGCTCGTCGTCAGCAGCACGTTGATCGTCCCCTTCAGTCCCGCGGCGCGGCGCGCGCGGGCGACAAAGCGGTCGAGGGCAAGCTCGGTCAGATCGGGGACACGCTTCTGAAAAATGACCAAGTCTCACCCCTAATTTGGCATCCTGAGCGAAGCGAAGGACCTGCTGTTTGTGGTGCAAGCAGGTCCCTCGCTTGGCTCAGAATGACAATCCAGATTTTTGCCCGCTAATTGCGCAAGCGCGGCTCCGCGGCCGATCCCGGCAGAGGCGCTGGCCGCGGCGGAACCTCCGCAATCGTTAGCTTCGGCGGCGTCGCGACCGGCTTCGGTTCGAGCAGCGACAACTGCTGCGCCGTCCGCGCTTTGTGTTCATCGTAGGCGCGGATGATTCTCTGCACCAGATGATGACGCACCACGTCGCTTTCGTCGAAATGCACAAAGGCAAGCCCGTTTACTCCTTGCAGAATATCGACCGCTTCGATCAAACCGCTGCGCCGCGCCGTGGGCAAATCGATTTGCGTGACGTCGCCGGTAATCACCGCTTTGGAATTGAATCCCAGGCGGGTCACGAACATCTTCATCTGCTCCGAGGTAGTATTCTGCGCCTCGTCAAGAATCACGAACGAGTCGTTCAGGGTGCGTCCCCGCATAAACGCGATGGGCGCGATCTCGATGATATTTTTTTCCAGATAGCGCTCCACCCGTTCCGGTTCCAGCATGTCGAACAGCGCGTCATACAAGGGGCGTAGATAAGGATCGATCTTCTCCTGCAAGGTGCCGGGTAGAAAGCCCAGACGTTCGCCAGCCTCGACCGCGGGCCGCGCCAAAATAATACGGTTGACCTGCTTGTTGAGCAGGGCCGAGATCGCCATGGCCACGGCGAGGTAGGTTTTGCCAGTGCCCGCCGGACCCACCCCAAACACCATGTCATGCTGCTCGATGGCTTCGAGATAGCGCCGCTGGTTGGGGCTTTTGGGCTGAACCGTGCGCCGGCCAAACGATCGCTGCCGTCCGGCTTCGGCCAGTCCGCGCAGCGTCACATTCGGGTCGCTGACCACCACGCGCAACATGCTGCCGAGGTCGCCGTTCACGAACTGGTAGCCAGTACGCCGGAGATGCTCGTAGTCGGCGAAGAGCTGCTCGGCGCGGGCCACGTCTCGCGGCGCGCCCTCCAATTCAATGCGGTCCGAGCGCAGGTCGATGTTGATGTTCAGTCCGTCTTCGAGCACATGCAGATTTTCGTCGCGCGTGCCGAACAGGGTTTCGATATCGGGCGTGAGTTCAATATTCTTTTTCATTCAGGGTTATAGGCGCCGCCTCCAGCAGCCGGACTGGGCTCACGGTTGGATGGTGATTACCGGGAAGTGGTTGACGTTGTGTTGCGCCGCCGGATTCGGGCACACCCGCGCCGGCGTTTTTGGCACGCAAAGAACTGGATGTAGAGATTGAGCAGACCGAATTGCGCACCCCGCCAAAGGGGCGGTTACCAACCATTTGAGTCCAGCGTAGCGCGGGCGGGCGACCGAGTCAATGGGAAGAGTACAAACGAGGGGCGTGACGCCCGTTCCCACACGAGCGTGGTAACATCTGGCCCTAGAGGCTGGCGTTCCACCCGCTCCGTTGCCGGCCGGGCTGCCGTGTCCTCGCTAAGATGAGCATTCCTAGGCCAATATCAATTTGACCCCGTGCGACTGGCTCCCGTAGAATACAGTTTCGGTTCCCACCGGAAATATCTTCCTAGCGCAATCTAGGACAACAAAGGTAATCAAGCCGCATGGCAAATCATTTTTCGGCGCTGAAGCGCGCCCGACAGACCACCAAGCGAACCACTCGCAATCGATCCAACTCGTCCCAACTGCGCACCGCGCTGCGAAACATGCGCGAGAGCCTGGAAAAGGCCGACAAAGCCGCCGCCAGCCAGATCTACCGGCAAACCGTATCGGCCCTCGATAAAGCCATCCAGAAGGGCGTTTTGCACGAGAACACGGCCTCGCGCTACAAATCCCGCCTGGGCGCCCGCTTGGACGCGCTGAAATAGACATAAACAGGGGGGTGCGCCACTTCTCGCGCTTTTCGAGAAGTGGCAGAAGTGGCAAGGACCCTGCCGAAACAGCCTTTGCGGCCGGTACCCGGAGGGTTATCCATCAGCCCCGTAAATTCTTCTTGACCTTCCCTAGCGGTTTGTTATACTTAGCCGTTCTCTGGACATGGTGCAGGATTCCGATGGTCCTTACGAACCTCCGCCCGCGGTGTGGAACCTCCTTAAAGAATTGAGCAACTTTCGGGTTGGGCGGGGCATCTATTTGGGTAATTCTGGCAAATCCCTGGACCCGGCCCGAATTGCAGCTTGGCTCACCTAACGACCGTCGCCCCGCTGGGCAGACGATGGGATCGTGGCCTAAATTATTCATGTTGAAGGAGAAAGAAGGAAATGCGATCTGATCGCGTGTTTGACGCTCTACATACTTTGCGGAATCGGTACATGCTTTGCCAGCTCGCTTCCAAGGCAACGCGCAAGTTTCATAAGCCGAATACCCGCATTCAGGAAACCATGAACCAGGTGTTTGACAAAATCGCCGATGCGGAGCGTCATGACATCCTGAGCGAACCCGAGAACTTTGCCGAAGCACAACGGCGAGCTGCTTGAGCAGCTCCGCCGTGTGCCCGCACGGCGGCAAAGCAATCCCATCCCCGACGAGGAACGACAATCCCTCCCGAACAAAAAATCCACGTAGGTAAATTATGACCATCGCAGAACTCAAAGAAAAAAACATTACCGAGCTGACCAAGATCGCCCGATCCTTGGAGCTGCCCGGCGCCAGCGGCCTCCGCAAACAGGATCTAATCTTCAAGATCCTGCAGGCGCAAAGTGAAAAAGAAGGACACATCTTCGCCGAAGGTGTGTTGGAGATCCTCCCTGACGGCTACGGCTTCCTGCGCTCGCCCGATTACAACTACTTGCCCGGCCCCGACGACATTTACGTGTCGCCAAGCCAGATCCGCAAGTTCGACCTGAAGACCGGCGACACCATCAGCGGCCAGGTGCGTCCGCCCCACGAAGGCGAGAAATATTTTGCGCTCGTAAAAATCGAGGCAGTCAATTTCGAGTCGCCCGACGAAGCCCGCAACAAGATTCTGTTCGACAACCTGACGCCCCTCTATCCCCAGGAGCGCCTTAAGCTCGAAACCGTAAAAGAAAATATCAGCGCCCGGGTCATGGACTTGTTAACCCCGCTGGGCAAAGGCCAGCGCGGCCTGATCGTTTCCCCGCCCCGAGCCGGCAAAACCATGCTGCTGCAGAACGTCGCGAACTCGATCACCACGAATCATCCAGAAGTCGTACTCATGGTTCTGCTGATCGACGAACGCCCCGAAGAAGTCACCGACATGCAGCGCTCGGTGAAAGGCGAAGTCATCTCGAGCACCTTCGACGAGCCCGCCGCCCGCCACGTGCAGGTTGCAGAAATGGTGATCGAAAAAGCGAAGCGCCTAGTCGAGCACAAGCGCGACGTAGTGATCCTGCTGGATTCCATCACGCGCTTAGCGCGTGCCTATAACACCATCGTCCCGCCCTCCGGCAAAGTACTCTCCGGCGGCGTCGACTCAAACGCCTTGCAGCGTCCCAAGCGTTTCTTCGGATCAGCCCGCAACATAGAAGAAGGCGGCTCGCTAACCATCATAGCCACCGCTCTAATCGACACGGGTTCGCGCATGGATGATGTGATCTTCGAAGAATTCAAAGGCACCGGCAATTCAGAAATCATCCTGGATCGCAAACTGGTAGACAAGCGAACCTTCCCAGCCATCGACATCCAGCGCTCCGGCACGCGCAAAGAAGAGCTGCTGATCCCCAAAGAAGACCTGCAGCGCATCTGGGTCCTGCGCAAGGTGTTGAACCCGCTGTCTCCAGTAGAAGCCATGGAATTGCTGATCGAGCGCCTGGCCAAAGCCGCAACCAACAGCGAATTCCTAGCCAAGATGAGCCAACTGTAGCTCGCGTAGGGGCGGACGCATTCGTCCGCCCCAAGCCGAGCGCAGCTTGGCGGTTGTCGTGCCGGGTTGCCCCATCCTTGCGCGTTCTGTGCGCAAGGGTGGGATTCCACGGCCACGTCCCACTTGGGATTTTGTTACCACCCCGGCCAAATCCGTGATTTAATCACAACTTCATCAAGGAGGCGGGATGCAACTGCGCCTGGAGAGCCGCCCGGTCGGCGACGTCTTGGTCATGGGACTGGGAGCGTTGGTCCGCCTGACGCAAGCCGCGCGCGCCAAGGGCGGAGACCTCAAACTCAGCGGCGTGCCCCCGAAAATTTTGAAGACGCTCGCCATGACCAACCTGCTCTCGCAATTTGAAACCTACGATTCAGTCGAGGAAGCGATCACAGCCGCATATTTAGGCTCGCGCTACTCGCGCGGAAAAGGCGACGCCAGGCCGCGCATGCTCTGCGTTTGCGAGTCGACGGATGTCGGAACGTTCCTGCGGGAAGTGCTGTGCAGCGCGGGCTACAACGCGTTAACCACTGCGACAATTGACGACGCGCGCATCCTGCTCAAGGCAACCAAGGCGAAACTGGTGGTCGTTTCCTCGCGCATGCAATTCATACATGGCAAACCAGCGCGCAAAGCGCTGGAAGAGATCGATCCGGCGGTTTCGCTGCTCGTTTTGGACGAGAACTTCGCCAGCCAGGATCCCGGCGAAGCGGCCGAGAAACTGCTGATTTCCGTCGGCCAGAGCCTGCCTCCCGGAGCGAATTAACGGCTTCGAATTAACAGCAGAAATCTGGCCGGGACAGTAAAAACGCCATCCAGCCTACTGGATGGCGCTTCTTTTGCTTCTCGGAGAACGCGTAGGGACGGACGCATTCGTCCGTCCCAGCGGCTCGAAGAGCCGCAACTCCCCTACTCCGAACTAATCCGCATCCCGTAGAACGACCGATACACGAAGAAGACCGAGACCGCGA
>JBEKED010000122.1:0-10746 GCA_050014035.1 Terriglobales bacterium | reverse complement strand
ATCGCGGTCTGCTGCGACAGGGATACTTTGCGGACATTGCGGTCTTCGATCCAAACACCATCCAGGACCACGCCACTTTTGAGAAGCCCCGCCAATTGGCGACCGGAGTCTCGGAAGTTTTCGTCAACGGCGTGGAGGTAGTTCACAACGGAGAGCACACAGGCGCGAAGCCTGGCCGAGTCGTCAAGCGGGACCGAAACTAGTTTTCTTGGTTTAATACTCAAGTGTTCGCAAAGACGGTCGTCCATTCTTCCTGCGTCTTGTTGAGTTCGACACATGTTGCTTCCGTTTTATTACCTGTTTCACAATGTCGAGAATCGACGAAGCAGGCGTAAAATGGCGACAATTTTTGAGTCAACAAGGATATTCCGAATGATGAGACGGCGATGTGCTTCTGTGTACGTTTCACTCCTGCTGCTCGGATTCCGTGTCACCGCTATGGGCCAGAGTTCGGCGTCATCGTCGCATCCTGTCGCCGCTGGCGGTGCTACAGGCAGATCTTGTGAACGGCGGAAAACTGCTGGGCTGGGACGGGCAGATTGGAGCGCTGGAGTCTGGCTATCTCGCAGATGTAATCGCGGTGACGGGCGACCCGTTGCAGGATATTGGAACTCTGCAGAACGTCAGCTTCGTGATGAAGGGCGGCGTGATCTACAAGAAGTAAGCCGCAGGGATTCGAAAGAACGTTGGCAGGTTGTGTCGTAAGCCGTTCCCCTGAAAAACAAAAACACTGGCGAAACTGAAGGAACGGACAATCTGGGGGAGATCGCCATTGATGTCCCCGAAGCCCGTTTCTGGATAACTTCAGAGCAGCCGACAATTCGCCGACAAGCCGTCAGAATAAGCTCCGGCACTGCTTCGAAACGCAGTAGATAAACGATAAGCGCCCAATGGACCTATGAACCGCCTGCGTTTCATTTTGCCCAGTAAGCAATCTGCTGGATTCATTTCTGTATCCAAACTTTGCTTCCGGCATCGAATTGGTTGCAGCACGATATCGTCACAACAGGCGAGGAGTAATAAGCATGAACTTCAGCCAAGTGGTTCTCATCACCGGCGCCAGCACTGGCTTCGGCCGACTGTTCACGGAAACCCTGGCGCGGAAGGGGCATACTGTTTTCGCCACGATGCGTGATCCCGGAGGGCGGAATGCCAAGAATGCCGCCGAAATACGCACGCTTGCGCAAAAGGAGTCACTGCCAATCCACGTCCTTGAATTAGACGTGACCGATGATGCTTCGGTAGGGCGGGCCGTGGATGCCGCCGTCGCCAAAGCAGGACGCATCGATGTGGCTATCAACAACGCTGGCTATTACTTGGGGGGGCTGGCCGAAGCGGTCACCACCGAACAAGCGCGGCGCCAGATGGACACGAATTTTCTTGGCCCGGTCCGCGTAAATCGGGCAGTGCTTCCGCACATGCGGCGCCAACGCAGCGGCCTGCTCATGCACATCAGCAGCGGAGCCGGCCGCGTGGTTCTTCCTTCCGCGGGTTTCTATTGCGCCAGTAAATTTGCACTCGAGGCACTGGCCGAGTCATACGGCTACGAACTTGCCGCCCAGGGAATTGAATCCGTGATTGTCGAACCCGGCGCTTATGAAACGGCTGTCTTCGGCAACAGCGCAGCCGCTGCCGATGTGGCTCGCACCGATACCTACGGCCCTGCCAGGGAGTTCCCGGCGAAGTTAAGCGGCGCACTCTTATCCGCGGCCGGCAACGCTCAAGAAGTCGCCGACGCCGTTCTTCGGATTCTTGAAACTCCCGCGGGCAAAAGGCAGCTCAGATATTTGGTTGGCGCCTCAAGCTTCGGTGTTGACGAGATCAACGCCCTCTCGAGGAAAGTGCAAGCCAGCTTGCTGGAAGCCTTCGGTATCGCTGCCGACACTAAATTCCTCAAAGGTGAAGCCGTCGTCTCTGTCTAGCTCTCTCTTGCACGAACAGCCTTCTGGAGCATTCCGGGCGTGCTTCGAGGGGATTATCATTTGATCTCCTCCAAGCCCGCTTCTGGACAGTTTTCCGGTTTGCCGACAAACCGGGAGTCATCTCGCGGCCCCCACAGTTATCCCTTCACAAAGCAGGTGCTCTGGGCTCAGCGCGCTTCCGCCAGAGCCATCATTCGTTGACTAGCGGATGCCGCGTCCGTAAGATGAATCGACCTGAAAGCCGGGCATCTCATAGTGATCGGCCAGACCATCTCGCATTATCGCATCGTCGAGAAACTGGGCGGCGGCGGTATGGGCGTCGTTTACAAGGCCGAGGACACCCGCCTTGACCGCTTCGTCGCCTTGAAGTTCCTGCCTGAAAATGTGTCCCAGGACCGGCAATCCCTGGAGAGGTTCCGTCGCGAGGCCAAAGCCGCTTCGGCGCTCAACCATCCGAATATCTGTACCATTCACGACATCGGCGAGCAAGACGGCAAGGCGTTCATCGTAATGGAGTATCTCGACGGCGCGACCCTGAAGCACATCATTGGCAGCCGTCCGATGGAACTGGACTCACTGCTCTCGTTGGGCACCGAAATTGCCGATGGGCTGGATGCCGCCCACGCGCAGGGCATTGTCCATCGCGATATCAAACCCGCGAACATTTTTGTGACCAGGCGAGGCCATGCGAAGATCCTGGATTTCGGCCTGGCTAAGGTCACGCAGCCCGCCACACGGCTGTCGGAGCCGTCCGGGGTGACAGTGGAGGCCACGATCGCCGAGGAGCACCTCACCAGCCCCGGCTCGGCCATTGGAACGGTCGCCTACATGTCTCCCGAGCAGGCGAAGGGAAAGGAACTCGATTCGCGTACCGACCTGTTTTCATTTGGCGCTGTGCTCTATGAAATGGCCACCGGCACGGTGCCCTTTCGCGGAGACACGTCAGCGCTGATTTTTCAGGCGATCCTTGATCGAGCCCCGACCCCGCCGATCCGGTTGAACCCCGACCTCCCTCCGAAGCTTGAGGACATCATGAACAAAGCGCTGGAGAAAGACCGCGAACTGCGCTACCAGCACGCCGCGGACATGCGCGCCGACCTCAAGCGGCTGAAGCGGGAAGCGGAATCGAGGCCTTCTGACGCAATCGGTTCGGGGGCCGTGGCGGCCACGCAGGAAAGCGGCGCTCAGGTTACAGTCCGACAACTGTCATCAGCATCCAGCGCCTCCCCAGTCCTTTCTCCATCTCCATCATCGTCGAGCGCAGTCAGAGTAGCTGAAGCTCCGCCAGCGGATCAGGGGAAGGTCTGGAGCATTGTGCTTCCCATCGTGCTGGCGGTTTTGCTCATCGGGCTGGCGGCTGGGATTTGGTACTGGCGCTCGAAGGCAAGCGCCGCGCAGATTGAATCCGTTGCGGTGATTCCATTCGCCAACGTGGGCGGCAATGGGGACACCGATTTCCTTGTAGATGGCCTCACCGAATCGCTAATCGCCAGCCTTGCTCACGTACCCGACTTGAAAGTGAAATCGCGCAACTCCGTCTTCCGCTACAAGGGCAAAGAGGTTGACGTCCAGAAAGTTGGGAAGGAGTTGACCGTCGATGCCTTGCTGACCGGCAGAGTGGTGCAGCACGGAGACACGATCCAGGTCAGTGCCGACCTCACCAACGTGCGGGACAATACGGAAATCTGGGGTGGGCAATATGAGAGCAAAGCCGCGGACATTATTTCCTTACAGCAGCTAATCGCGGGCGATATCGCGGGCAAGCTGCGCTCGAAATTGAGTGGGCCGGAGAAGCAGCAGGTTGCCAAGCAGGGCACACAGAACGCCGACGCCTATCAGCTCTACGTCAAAGGCCGCTATTACTGGAACAAGCGTACCAATGCCGACATCAAGACGGCAATCTCCTACTTCAATCAGGCTATCGATAAAGATCCCAGTTATGCACTGGCATACTCTGGACTGGCGGATGCTTACAACGTGCTCGGCAGTTATGGCGAGGACCCCAACGACGTCACACCCAAGGCGAGTGCGGCCGCCGCGAAGGCCCTGGAACTCGATCCCACACTCGCCCACCCGCATGCCGTTCTGGGGGGCATCGAGTTCGAATACAGTTGGGATTTTACCGGCGGCGAGGCCGAGTTCAAGAAAGCCCTCGAACTCGATCCCAGCGATGCCACCGCCCGTCAGTGGCTTTCCGAGGGTCTTTGCGAGATCGGTGGCCGGGCTCAGGAGGCGATTGATGAAGGCAACCGGGCGCATCAACTCGATCCCCTCTCCCCGATCATAAGCGCACAGCAAGGTCAGGCTTATACCTATGACCGTCAATTTGATAAGGCGATAGAGATATTCAAGAAGGTTATTGCTGACAATCCAACTTTTGGCAGAGCGCACGGTGAGCTAGCCTATGCGTATTGGGGTGCGCATAAATATCCAGAAGCAATTCAGGAATGGCTGACCGGCTCTCAATTAGAGGGGGACAAGAATTACGCTGAGGACGCTGCCGCTTCGGAGACGGGTTTCCGCGCCGGCGGCTGGCCGGGCGCTCTACGCAAGAACATCGAAGTTTCACTCGCGCAACGCAAAGCCAAGACCGGTTACGTTTCTCCATACGCAATCGCACAGCTATATGCCGATTTGGGCGACAAGGACCACGCTTTCGAATGGCTCAACACCGCATTTCAAGAACACGATATCAGCATAATTTCTCTTCGGACCGATTTCTTGATGGATCCCCTACGCTCCGACCCGCGTTACGTCGAATTGGTGCGCAAAGTTGGATTACCGCGATAGCGACAGTGGTACTTTTTCCCATAACTCCGCCATTGCACTATTGCACTCGTGATTCCAGAAATCGGCGCATGAGCAGAAACAAGCAATTTCCATTAAGGTTCGTAGAGAATCCTGGGCGGATGACGGGCAATACGGAAGTTATTGCGGTCCAGAAGTCGGCTTCGAGGACATCTGTCGAACCCAGGTAAGACGCAAAGGATCGATCTCCCGGAAGCCCGTTTCTGTATAGCTTCCGGTCATCCACCCATCCATCCGGAATAGTCGCATCTGCCAGGGCACCACGATCTCAACCCCGGAAATGTCATGCTCAACGTCCGCCGACTTGCCCGGTGCCGTCGCACGGAATAAACTTCGGGAACATTGGTTACCCCACCTCATCCCGCAGCCGTTATGATCGGTCAAACGCTCGGCCGGTACCAGATCGTCGAACGCCTGGGCGAGGGTGGTATGGGCGTGGTGTTCCGCGCCAAGGATCCGCGACTCGAGCGCGACGTGGCGCTCAAGGTAGTAAAGCAGGACGCGCTTCACGACGAAGATTCGAAGCGCAGGTTCAGACTTGAAGCGCGCGCTCTTTCGCAACTGCTCCACCCCAACATCGCGACGCTGTTTGATTTCGACTCGGACCGAGGTGTCGATTTCCTTGTTCTAGAGTTTGTGCCCGGTGAGTCGCTGGCCCGCACGCTGGCGAACGGTCCGCTCCCCGAGACCCGAGCCCGCGCGATCGCACTCGATGTCGCCGAGGGCCTCCAGTCAGCGCACGAGAAGGGCATCGTCCATCGCGACCTCAAGCCCGGGAATATCGTCATCACGCCGCGGGGACGCGCTAAGGTGCTCGACTTCGGCCTAGCCCGCGTCATGCCCGGAGCCGCGAGCCTCACGCAGTCGGCCCCCATCAGCGGCGCTTCTGCGCTGGTTGGCACCGTACCCTACATGTCGCCCGAACAGGTACGAGATGACCCGGTCGATGCCCGCACTGATCTCTACGCGCTGGGCGCGGTCCTGTTCGAGATGACGACGGGGAGGCGCCCGTTCAGCAGCGAGGACGTCCTCTCGCTTCTCTACCAGATTGCACACGAGCCGGCACCTCTGCTACGCATTGTGCGCCCGGGGCTCTCGGTCGAGCTCGAGGCGGTGGTCGCTCGCTGCCTCGAAAAGGCACCGCTGCGCCGCTTTTCAGATGCGGGCGCCCTGCTTCGCGCGCTGCGTGGCGAATCCTCAGACGACGGTCGGGGATTGCCCACCCAAGCCTCGTCGTTTGCAGGCGGGGCTCCTGAGTCCGGTCCGGAGAGGGGCATTCAATCGCTGGTGGTGCTGCCGTTCGAGAATCGCTCGGGCGACCCGACCCAGGAGTTTTTTGCCGACGGGATGACCGACGCGCTGATCGCCGACCTCGCGCAGATCGCGGCGCTACGAGTCATCTCGCGCACTTCGGCAATGCGGTTCAAGGGGATCCATCCGCCATTGTCCGAACTGGCGCGGGACCTGCGCGTGGATGGAGTAGTCGAGGGCTCGGCCCTGCGGGTCGGCGACCGAGTGCGCATCACAGTGCAGTTGGTCGATGTGGCAAGCGACCGTAGCTTGTGGGCGAAGAGTTACGAGCGCGGTCTTACTGACATCCTTGCCCTCCAGAGTGAGGTCGCGCACGCGATCGCCGACGAGATTCGGATCCAAGTGACACCCGACGAACGAGCGCGAATGCGATCCAAGGGGGCGGTCAACCCTGCGGCACACGTCGCCTATCTACAGGGATCGTTCCTCTGGAACCGGTTCACCGGCGAATCAGTGAAAGAGGCGATCCGGCGCTACGAGGAGGCGCTCGCGATCGATCCCAACTATGCGGCCGCCTACGCTGGTCTCGCCGATAGCTATATCATGCTCGCAAACCACCACATCCTCCCGCCGCGTGAAGGCTACTCGTTGGGGCGTAGGGCCGCCGAGCGGGGGCTCTTACTCGATGAGTCGCTAGCCGAGCTCCATACCTCCCTCGGTTGGATTCATCGTCTTTTCGACTGGAATTGGCCGGCCGCCGAGCGCGAGTCCATGCGCGCGGTGCAACTCAATCCCGGCTATGCTTTCGGACGCAGCCGATATGCGCTACTGTTGTCGGGGATGGGGCGCCACGAGGAAGCCATTGCCGAGGCCCAGCGGGCGCACGAGCTCGATCCGCTGAATCTGCTCACCCACACTGTAGTGGGAGATACTCTTTTCTACGCGCGCCGCTTTGATCGCTCTGTAGCGTCATACCGGAAATGCCTCGAACTGGACCCGACCTTTGGAGCGGCCCACACTGATCTTGCGCGCTCGCTGGAGCAAGTGGGGCGCGCCGACGAAGCTATCGAAGAGTTCGTGCGAGGGACCGCGGGGCCTGATGGCTTGCCGCGGCCCTCGTCCGGACTGGCGATCCTCTACGCCCGAGCCGGGCGGCTGGACGATGCTCGCGCCACCCTGGAAGAAGTGCAGGCGCTGGCACAGAAGCAGTTCGTCTCGCCCTATGGCATCGCTTCGTACTACGCTGTGATCGGGGACAATGACCGCGCGCTCGATTGGCTGGAGAGGGCTTACTCCGAGCGCGATGGAACACTGGTGTGGCTAAAGGTGCACCCCCGGCTCGATGGGCTGCGAGGTGAGCCGCGCTTTCGGGACCTGCTTGCGCGCATGCGCCTTGATTCGTGAGCGGCAGCGGAAGATATTCGGCTTGGCGGGCAAGAAGTTGGAGTCGAGAAGCCCGACTTGTCTGTAATGATCCTCCTGGCCCCGATCTGGATTACTTCCGGATCGCCGACAAACCGCCCAGAATCGTCGCGTCCTCTCCAACGTCTACACAGGCGGGACGATTAGATGTCCTGCGCGTTCTGCAACATGTTCTGAGTTGTCAAGATAGCTCTTGCCCTGTGACCCAGCGCGAAAGAATCCTCGAGAAACTTCAAACATGCATCACCACTACCAGGCACGCTGCAACAGTAGATGCTAACGGGATCGAGAGCCTTATACAGATTGGATAGCTCATTGATTTGATCCGAGCTCAAAGTGCTGAACTTCAGCCGCAGCGCGCCCGCCTCTGGTGAATCGATGGCATTGCTCAGGTCGCTACTGCCCTTGAGTTGGGCGCGAGCGTCAGGGTATTGCAGTTGCTGCGCGGGAGGAAGAGGTTGAAGCCACGAGGTCGACGGGCTACCATCGTCCGCGAACGCCAATCCGTGAGTCCCGCTAGCGGTAGGATGAGGGTCGGTGAATACCTGGTCTCCGAATATCGAGACGTCAACGCCTGAGTCCCAGATTCCGACCAAAACCGGCGTCAGGTTCTCTTTCGCGTTGAGCGTGACTTCTCTCGCGGCCCAAATGTCCGGCTTCGTCGCGTTATGGGTGTCGATGTAACCGCTCAACACATCCGCCCGTATATTTTTTGACGGCAGTTCGAACTGCAGCGCCGCTCGGTCGTGGATCACTGCCCAAGCTTCCTGGTTATCCACCACACCGGATTTCTCGACTGCAGGATCGATGTTCGTTTTCACAGAACCCACAATGAGGGCCTTCGACGACAGCTGAGCTTCGCCCCGAGCCGACTTGGCCCAGTCCTGCACCACATCCCATGGCAGGGAATCGACTGCCTCCCGGTAGCGCTTGGCAAAGTCCTGCTCAAAAGCGGGACCGCTCGCGCCGTTCGTCGCGATCTCGCTTTCCAGCACACACTGCATATAGAGTCCTGTGGTCAGACGCGGAGACGGTTTCTCCTCGAGCGCGCGCAGCGCTTTGACGTTCTCCAGCGCAGCCGCGTCTTCGCCAGCTAGGTGCTGAAGATCCAGCTTAGCGCTCAGTAGAGACCTCAACGTAGCCTTATCCTCGATTTCATAGTCGCGAAGGATTGCATCCAGATCAGTTCTTACCTTGACTGCAAAGGCGTTAAAGCTCGCGGCATCCGCTTGCGATAGGACGGACGCAGGCCGAGACAAGGGATACGTGAATCGGGGCAGATCGCTCTGGTCTTTAACCCGGAATCTTCTTGTTGGCCTCTCCGGTTGCGAACGGGACGAACAGCAGAATCAAGGCCAAGGCACAAAGAACCTGGGATCGCTTCACCATGAAGTCTGAACCTCCTTTAGGTACGTAATGGCGAGTGTTCATTTCAAAATAATTTCACGAATCAATTCAGTGCCCAGAACTTTTCTGTATTCACTCCGGGCCACTCTGGCCTTGTTCTGAACATCGGTGCTACCGATTACTTTCTTGGCCACTTCTTCTTGCTCGACGCCTTTATCTAACGCCGCCATATTTTTATAAGTGATCATGAGAAATATATTGGGCTGATCCGGTGATTTTGGATTGGCCCTGAAGACCTTGTAATCGATGATTAGCCCAGCTTTCTTCATGGCTTCCATGGTCGGCTTCCATGTCGAATTTAGCCAATCGATGTACTCTTCAAAATGCCCGTACTCAACTCCTATGTAGTCCACCTCAGTGACCGGGCCGTCAGTATACTGGCGCTCATCCTTGGTACCAGCATTAACATCCTGGGCGCGTGCACTAAACGAAAGTGAGGAAGCTGCGAGACACATGGATAAGATAATAGTCTTGGTCATTTTCTCTTCTCCTGTTGTGATAAATCTCTACTCGGCTAAAGAATCGTTGCGCGTTGACTACCCCGGTAATGTGGGGCGAAAATGATGGCAGTACTTCCCTCGGTTCCGAACGGCATGGCTTCGGCTTTTCGTCTGCAATCGTGGGCCTGTGGCGCAGGGTTCGGGAATCTGAGCCCGAACCGGGCGCGGCGTAGACATCTGGTATCGATTCTGGGATAGAAGCGAGTGAAAACTATTGCTGCAATCGGCAATGGGATCAGGGTTCAGAACGCCAGCCTCCGGTCCGGAGCAATCACCAGGCATAAGCTCGCCTTGTTCTCTGGAGCGCTGTTGGCTGTCGGCTGCGATCATAGCTCGTCCAGGTAAGGGACAAGATCTTCCACTGCCCATCAATTTTGCGCAACTGCCAGACTTTGAAACCTGAATTGGTAACCTTGTCGTTGATGACAAAATCGTAATTACATGTCACCAGCCCTAGAGGACCGTCCTGGCGAATCTCGATATTGCGAAATTTCTCTTCGAGTTTGTCCTTCGACGTAGAGAAGAATTTCGCAATCCACCTAGATCGCTCGGGCCAATCCCATCGAACTGAGCGTTATATTTGCGGGCGCTACCAACCTCTTTCTGGTCGTCGATTTCATGAAGGAGCACATTGGGGTTCAGCAGGAGCTTCGTTAGGGCGTAAACGTCCTTGCGAATAATATCCTGACGGAACTCCTCCAACACGCCGCGAATTTTCGCGAGGTCATCGGCATTGGCGTTGAATTTGGGTTCCGCGTCCTGCGCTGACACTTGAGAGGCCAAACCTCACATAAGAAGTGCAACGAATACTGCGCTCATTCTCTTTTTATTGATATGGCATTTTCCTTTCGCGAAATGCGACGCTACTTCATCGGCGAAAAATCCGTCGACCGCATGTACATTCGGTCTATCTTTTCCACCAACTTGTTGGCCTCCTCGGATTTGATTGCCTCCTGAACCTCCGGGTCGGCCAGCATCGCGTCCCAGTTCTTTTTTGCTTCCTTCCGGTTGGAATGAGCCACGAGGTAGACGAATGTGTTGTCCCAATCGGCTGCCCCCTCAGGTACCCAGTAACCCACGACCTGCAGATCGTGTTTGGCCAACAGCTTTGAATAGATGTCTCGAAACCGCGATTCCAGTGCCGGCAATTTGCCCGGTACAGTGTGATAAATGCGAAGCTCGAAGACGCGATTGCTGTCGGCCCTCACGTGGTCCATGTGAGCGAGGCGCGCAGTCATGAGCGATCCGGCGGTGAAAGAAAGCAGGGCAATGGCGCAAAGACTCCATCCCCTGGATTTCCCGCCTTTGAATTTCCAGCAGTTGACTGTCATCAATACTCCTTTCTAGGCGACGCGAAATGAGTGTCCCACACCGCGCGGCGCTCCTACTTAGACCAGGGCGGAACGACGCCGTTGCTGCGCGCGTAGGCGATCGAC
>JBEKED010000121.1:0-10764 GCA_050014035.1 Terriglobales bacterium | reverse complement strand
TTGCGCGCCTTGTGGCCCTTGCGCACCTTGCGCCCCCGCCGGTCCCGCCGGCCCTTGCGCCCCTGCGGTGCCGTTGGTTCCAGCCTGCGATAGCAGCGTCCAAAACAAAGGGCTGGTGTCGGGTTCGTGATTCGTCCCCGCCTGAATGCTGATGTAGCTCGACCCGTTGTAGGCGATGGCGTTGTCCACTGCATAGGCCGTGGTGCTGCTCCACGTGCCCTGCCAGTTCAGTCCCGCTGGTCCCGTCGGCCCCTGCGGCCCCGTGGCTCCGGTCGAACCCGCGGGCCCGGTTGTCCCTGCCGGTCCTTGCGGTCCTTGCAGTCCTTGCGGACCTGGCGGTCCGGGAGGCCCCTGCCCGCCTGCGGGAGCTGCGGCAATCCAGTTGGTTCCGTTAAAGGTCAAGACTTCTCCGGTGGAGGGCGTCCCGGTCAAGTCGAGCGGTATGCCTTGCAGTTTATCGACGGAGATCGCTTGCTGCGTGCCGCTAACATCGCCAAAGAATGGGCCGATCACATCCCATGCGTAGCTGGACTGAAGGGCTGGAACGATGGGGGCGTCCGGCGAGAGCAGAACTCCGTCGACATTCACCCGCAGCTGCAGTCCGCTTTGTAGCGACAGAGACGCGGGAAACGCCGGCATACCCGTCGCTCCCAGCACAATACCGTAAAGTCCGCCGGTGACGATCAGGGTTTGTGGTCCCGAGGTCCACAATTCGTTTCCATTGACGTCGACAATCGAGAACACAAACGACCGCGCCCCGCTTGCGGGTGCGCCCGACTCGAGCAAACGACCCTCATAAGCCAACACCGGACTGGGCGCCGGAGCCCCAACCTGTGCGTCCGCCCCCGAAGCGAGGCAGAGAATCGAGATTAGCGCCAGTATGCCGATAGCAGTACGCACGGCATGCTTCCTGTCAGGATCGCAGGTCAGTTTTTGTGCCCGTCGACCTCGAAAAGTTGCCGGCATGGAGTTTCACTGGTTCGTCAACGGATCGCGATGCGACCGTTCTCCCGGTACCCAGCACCCGGTGCGCCAAATTTGTTGTTCATTTGGAGCGAAGGAGTCTGTCCATCTGGAAGGGAGCCAAGTGACAAAGACTTCCGGCGCACCGATTGACTCCTGCCTGCGGGCGATGAAACTGCGTTCGCCCTCTGCGGAGGGTTGGGATTTGCAAATTCTTAGACGCCGGTTAAGTGCGCCTTAATGTTTTCCCGCGCTGAGCCGAACCCAGGCCACCAAGTCGGGCCACCAATTGAGCACTGGAGCGGCGGCACGCCGGTAAAATTCCCCAGCACAAACTGCGATCGGCTTCTCGCTACTGACAACCTTTGTCCGATCCCGGGCACACGACCGGAATGTCGAACCCACTGTGCACTTGCACCCTGGAGCTCGAATTGGCTGATTCCACATAGGGAACAATTTGGCCGACGACGGCGGCGTTCTGCAGCGATGGAGCCACCTGGATGGCGCCCGAGGCTTGCACCAAATCAATGTTCAGTTCGGCTCCCAATTGCGGCGGGGGAAGCACTGTGACCGCCGCCGACCCACTGATGGCAGCGCCCCCGCCCGCAGTGGAGGTCAACGTTGCGATGACGCTGTAGCTGCCTGCATTGGAGGACGCGGTATACACCCCCGCGCTCGTGATCGATCCCCCCTGAGCGGGATTGACCGACCAAGTCAGGGAACCGCCCGCAGGCTGACTGGGCGTAAACACGGCGGCAAAAGTGGTGGTCGATCCCGCTACCACGGTAATCGAAGACGGATTCACAGCAAGGTTGTAAGAAGGCGTTTTGGGGTTAGGAAAGCCGTCGCCACATCCAGCCAGGCCAAGCATCACCCAGGGCAGCGCGAAAGCAATCCTTTTCCGGCACGTCATATCATCGCTACCTTTAGGCTGACCGCAACACCGGGCTGACGGCTGCTCCACCTTCCCCGCCCCTTTAAGATCGCCGCTTGCAACCCGCCGGCGCCACAATTTCTCCTTGCTTCGCGAGGAGATACGAAGCAATTTGCGAACCACACCCCGCCCCCGGGTCACTCGAATGGCGATGCGCCGTGGAAGCGTCCACTTTCTTCTTCGGCCTCCTTCACGAGCCGCTTGACGACCCGTCTTAAGTAATTGCACTAAGACCGAAATACATCAGACCGAATTCCTCGTTCGAATACCGTTTCGGAATAAACTGCTTGTTCTTCGTGTCCTTCGCCAAGTACTCGACCTGGTCATTCCCCACCCTCGTGAGACGGTGTTGGGCGATCGGCGGGCGTCGTATGTACCTGCCATCGTGTTTTAGCCGGTCAGCCTTGGACCCTCTCCGACTCACAAAAACGTTCCAGGGGCGTTTGTACTGTGTCATCGGCGCGCTAAAGTAATTGCTTGTCATTGCCGATAGACTTGATGCTGGGCAACGGGTTCCATGCGTCCTGACATTGTTCTTAGAAACACAGGCAGACGTGGTTCGACACCCACGTAGGAAAGCGCACGACACTTTCGCGGCAACTGCCCGTGAAGAGCAACCTTGCTAAGAAAAGGTCCAGAGTGAACCAGAACACTTCTTGGGAGATCGATAGCTGCAACCAGGCACGAGTTCTCTTGGTGGATGACGAACCATTGGTGCTCGAAGGGTTGCGACGTTCCGTCCAACCGGAGTTCGTCGCTGACCTGGCTGGGGGTCCCGAAGAAGGCCTTGCGAAGCTGAGAAAGGACGGGCCGTATCCAGTTGTGGTCTCGGATATGCGCATGCCGGGCATGGACGGGGCCCAGTTTCTGGCGATGGTTCGCACTATTTCACCGGATTCCATCCGTGTAATGCTAACCGGTTGCAGCGAGGTGGAAGCAGCCGTGAGAGCGGTGAACGAAGGACAGATTTTCCGCTTTCTTACCAAACCCGTGTCCCAGGCAACTCTGCTCGCAACGCTTCGCGACTGCCTCGAACAGTACCACGCCGCCCGCTTCGACAAGGAGCAACTGAAAGTCACGATCGAAGCGCTCGAACAACTGGATCTGGGAACGCTCACGGCCTTAGCCCGCGCCATTGATGCGAAATCCGAGTGGACGGCGGGCCACTCCGAGCGCGTCACGAATCTGGCTCTGTGCATGGCCCGTGCCTTGGCTTTGCCCGCCAAAAGTTTGCAGATCATGGAGCGCGGAGGGCTGTTGCACGACATCGGGAAGATTGGGACGCCTCCGGCGATTCTGGATAAACCCGGCCGCCTCGAACCCGAAGAAATGCAGATCATGCGCGACCACGTGAAAATTGGAGTTCGTATCCTCGAACCCATCCCCTGTTTCCGCGAAGCCTTGCCCATGGTTGCGCAACATCACGAATGGTTCGACGGTTCCGGTTATCCCGCCGGTCTAGTCGGTGAGCAGATCAGTTTGCTGGCCCGCATCCTCGCGGTGGCCGATTGCTATGACGCCATGGTCTCTGATCGACCCTACCGCAATGGCCTTCCCCAGCCGGAAGCGCTCGACATCCTGAGACGAAGGTCGGGAACACAGTTCGACCCCGTGGTCATCGAGGTGTTTGAGCGCTTGCACGCCGCTGGCGGATTGCCGTGAATCAAAATGCTCATCCCTTCCGTTTCGGTTTCGCCGCCCCAAGGGTGCGAGCGCAACCGCGTCCGTCTCAAGTTGCTCGGCCTCCCTGCCGACGATCTCAATGACAGTGTTATGCCGGGAGATAGGTGGGTGCAGAGCCCCGCGTCCAGCGCCCGTCTTCGAACCTCCCGGTCATGGCGCTGACGGTTCCGCGCTTTTGCGTCGTACCTGGAGGGCACGATTGAATTCCGCCAGCAAAGCAACCGAAGTTTTGTCCTCTGCCGTCGCCTTGACCGATGGTCGGCCAGGATATGCGGAGATTTTCAAGTCGGTCTTCGACCACTCCGCCGCCGGCCTGCTGGTCGTAAGTCTCGACGGGCGCTGTGTCTTTGCCAACCCAGCCTTCTGCGATCTCGTTGGCTATACCGTCGAAGAGGTCCGGGGACACTCCATGATAGATATCACTCATCCCGATGACGTTGCGTTAAGCGTGGACGGGCTGCGACGGCTCACCAGCGGCGAGGCCAAGCGCTACCAGATCGAAAAGCGGTATATGCACAAGAGTGGGCGGCCAGTGTGGGTGCTGCTGACGGTGACGATGCTCCCGCGCGCCGATCGCCCGCAGTCTGACTTGTCGGTGGGCGTGGTTCAGGACATCAGCGGGCGTAAGGCCACGGAAGAAGCTCTCCAGCAAAGCGAGAGCCTGTTTCGAACCATTGCTGAAAATGCGGGCGACCTGATTCTGATCGTCGATTACCCGGAGTTGAACACGCTTTACGTCAGCCCGGCGTTCCAGAAGCTTCTGGGATATTCGGTCCATGAACTGGACGACCACAACTCGCTCGCCATGGTGCACGAGGAAGACCTGCCTCTGATACACCGCGCAACCGAGGCCATGTTGCGCGACGGCGTAAACGGCGTGATTAGCGAACTGCGCTACCGTCATAAGAATGGTGCCTGGCATTATGTGGAGGCTCATGGCTGCGCGGTGCGAAACGGAGATGGCGAACTAAAGCGCATCGTCATCATCTCACGCATGATCGACGATCGAGTCCAAGCCCGGCAACAAGCG
Organism: Terriglobales bacterium; assembly: GCA_050014035.1. Classification (GTDB taxonomy): domain Bacteria; phylum Acidobacteriota; class Terriglobia; order Terriglobales; family Acidobacteriaceae; genus Acidiflorens. The sequence continues at coordinate 6,154 of JBEKED010000121.1, read as the reverse complement.
GTCGACCGCGAGGAAAGGCTGCAACTCCTGCTCGATTCCACGGCCGAGGCCATTTATGGCCTCGATATGAACGGCAACTGTACTTTCTGCAACCATGCTCTCTTGCGGATGCTCGACTACCCCGATGCCAATTCCCTGCTCGGAAAGAACATGCACGAGGTCATTCACCACAGCCGGAAGGACGGATCCGCCTACCCGGTGGAGGAATGCTGCATCTTTCAGGCTTTCCGCACGAACAGCGTGATGCACGTGGACGACGAGGTGGTGTGGCGTTCCGATGGCCGCTGGCTTCCCGTCGAATACTGGTCTCGGCCAGTGCAACATGCGGGGAAGATCGTGGGCGCGATCGTCACTTTCGTGGATATCACGGAAAGAAAAGCGACCCAGGAGTCGTTGCGCCGGGCGCATGAAGAAGCGGAGCTATTCATCAACTCCGTGCCTTCGATTCTCATCGCCATCAGCCGCGATTCCCGGATTCGCCGCTGGAATCTGGCCGCCGCCCAGGTGTTCGGTCTCAGCGCCGTCGAGGTGGCTTACAAGCCCTTAGCCGACTCCGGCATCCACTGGGTGCGCTCGGACATGCAGGTGGAGATCGATTCCTGGTGTGCCGGCCGAGAGTCCCGGCGCATTGACGCTCTCCCGTTTCTAATTAACGGCGAGACGCGGTTCCTGGGTCTTACCTTGAATTGGATCAGCGCACAGGACGAAGGAACCGATGAGCTGCTGATTATCGGCTCCGATGTAACGGACCGCGAGCTTCTCGGACAACAGTTGCGGCAGGCACAGAAACTGGAGGCGATTGGGCAGTTGGCGGCTGGAATTGCCCACGAAATCAATACTCCCATTCAGTATGTGGGCGATAACACGCGATTCTTGCAGGAATCCTGGCCGTCGTTCCACGCCTTGCTCGCCATTACCCGAGAGATGCAGCAGGAAGCCACACCCGGGCCGATTTCGCCACAGACGCTCGAGCGGCTCGATGCCCTGGCTCAGGGAGCGGACTTCGAATACCTGCAGACTGAGATTCCCCATGCCATCGAGCAATCCCTGGAAGGCATTCTGCGGGTGGCCAAGATCGTACGCGCCATGAAGGAGTTTTCGCATCCCGGATCGGAAGAAAAGAAGCCGATTGACATCAACCAGGCGATCGAGACCACCATCACGGTGGCGCACAATGAGTGGAAGTATGTTGCGGACCTGGAAACAAATTTTGCTCCCGACCTGCCCTTGGTGCTCTGCCACGCCGGCGAGTTCAACCAGGTGATTCTCAACCTCCTGGTCAATGCCGCGCAGGCGATTGCGCAGGCCCTGGGCGACGGTTCTCAGGCCAAAGGAAAGATTGTGGTTTCCACCGTGCGCGTCCAGGACTGGGCCGAGATCTCCATCTCCGACACCGGAGCGGGAATACCGGATGCCGTGCGCTCGCGGATATTTGAACCGTTCTTCACCACCAAACCGGTGGGGAAGGGGACGGGACAAGGATTGGCCCTGGCCCACACCGCCATCGTACGGCGGCACGGAGGAAAGATATGGTTCGACTCTGAACTGGGCAAGGGAACCACATTCCACATTCGCATCCCATTTGCCAAACCGGAGGGGGCGTAATCATGGCCAAACGGATCTTATTCGTCGATGACGAGGCCATGGTACTGGCCGGGCTGAAACGCAGTCTGCGCCCCATGCGTGAGGAATGGGAAATGGTTTTTGCGGCGGGCGGGGAAGAAGCTCTGGCAGCCATCGACCGGCAGGCCTTCGACATCATTGTTACCGACATGCGAATGCCGGGAATGGACGGAGCGCAGTTGCTGGAAGAAGTGCAGAGGCGTTCGCCTCAAACCTTGCGTATGGTGCTCTCGGGCCAATCGGATCGGGAGACCATTATGCGCTCGGTCAATCCTGCGCATCAGTTTGTTTCCAAGCCTTGCGAAGGCGAAGAGCTGAAGTCGCGGCTAATCCGTGCGTTTGCTCTAAAAGATCTGCTGCAGAATCCGGATCTGCGTGAGTTAGTTACCAAGCTCGATTACCTGCCGAGTCTGCCCCAGGTCTACCTGCAACTGAATGAGGAGTTACGCCGTCCGGAGCCATCGCTGCAAAGGATCGACGAACTGATTGGCGCTGACATGGCCATGACCGCGAAAATCCTGAAGCTGGTGAACTCGGCATTCTTTTGCTTGCCTTGCGAAATCTCCAGCGCTTCGCGCGCCGTCCAATTCCTCGGTCTGGACACGCTGCGCACGCTGGTATTGACGGCCCATGTATTCGAACGATTTCAAAGCCGGCTGCTGACCGCTGACGATGTGCAGCAAATTTCAGAGCACTCGCTGGCAGTCAGCAATAGTGCCAGGAAGATTGCGATTTTCGAACACGCGAGCCAGCTCATCCAGGATCAGTCTTTCACCACCGGCCTGTTGCATGATGCCGGCAAGCTCATCCTGGCCTCCACCCTGGGCGAGCAGTACGGAAAGGTGCTGGCGCACCGGGAGCAGGCGGACATCGGGCTCTATGCAGCGGAATGCGAACTGCTGGGCTGCAGCCATGCGCAGGTCGCGGCTTATCTGTTTGGTTTATGGGGATTGCCGAGCACGATTGTCGAAGCAGTTGCGTGGCACCATGACCCTGCCGGCAGCCTGAGCGTGAAGTTTTCACCCCTGGCCGCGGTGCACGTGGCCAGTGCATATCACGACGAAAAAAGCACCTCGCAACTGCGGGACCGAACCCCGATCGACGCCGCCTTCCTGGCCGGAATCGGTTGCGCGGAACGGGAAAAGGCGTGGCGCGACATGCTCGATCAAGATTTCCAAATTTCCAACTTGCGGGAAATGCGCTTCCCGTAAATGCAAACGAGGAGCACCATGGCTGAAAAAATTCTTCTGGTCGACGACGATCACAACATTCTGGACGGATATCGGCGCAGCTTGAGCCGGGACTTTCTGATCGAGACCGCGCTCGGCGGCGAACAGGCTCTGCAATTGGTCGCCGAAAAAGGACCGTATGCAGTCGTGGTTTCCGACATGCGAATGCCGGGAATCGACGGCATCCAACTGCTCAGCGAAATCAAGACTCTGTCGCCCGACACCGTCCGCGTCATGCTCACTGGCAATGCCGACATGACTACCGCCATCGATGCCATCAACGAGGGCAGCATCTTCCGTTTTCTCAACAAGCCCTGCAGCAAAGAGACCATGGGAAAAACCCTGACCGCAGCCGTGATGCAATATCGCCTGGTGGTGGCCGAAAAACAGTTGCTCGAACAAACGCTCAGCGGCACGATTCAGGTGCTGACTGAAGTGCTCAGCCTGGTCAATCCCGCCGCCTTCAGCCGCGCCGAGCGCGCTCGGCGCTACATTCACCACATCGTAACCGCGATGAAGCTGCCGAACGTGTGGCAGTACGAGGTCGCGGCCATGATGTCGCAACTGGGTTGCGTCACGCTGCCTCCGGAAACCATCGCGGCGGTGTACGCTGGTGAGAAGCTCTCCGAGACTGAGCAAGCACAATACGACGCGCATCCCAGCGTCGCCTATGACCTCCTGTCCAGAATTCCCCGCCTGGAGCCGATCGCCAGGATGATCGAGCACCAGCACCGGCCGCTTCCCGAGGCCGGCGCTCTCGATCCGGCAATGGCCGACATGCGCCAGGGAACGGAAATACTGCGCCTCACCCTCGCCTATGAAGAACTCATTCACAAGGGGATTTCGCGAAGCGAGGCGGTACACTCTTTGTCCCGCAAAAACAAGAACTTCAGTCCGGAGTTCTTTCGCGCGCTGGTGGAGTTGGATCCCAACTCCGAAGCCGGTGAAGTGCGACCGTGCAAGATTGAAGCGCTGTCGAGCGGCATGATCATTCAACAGGAGATCCGCACGGGCGAGGGAACGTTGCTCGTCTCCAGAGGTCAGGAGGTCACATCGACGCTTCTATCCAAGCTCAAGAACTTGCATGCACGGCGTGTGATCACCGGGGACATAGCTGTTTCTATGCCCACAACCACACTTGCTTTCGTGAAAGGCGCCTCGTAGACAACGCTATATAAGCTGCGAAATGGTGCGTGGCAGTGCGACGACATCATTGCATAACAACGACCGGGAAGCCTTGTTTTTGCTGAGGTTTTCGCTACCTAGCCGTTTGCTGCCGCAGCATGCTTAAGTACCGCGACCTGTGATAAATCACATCCTAAGTCTGGTGCGTCTGCCAATTCCGCCACTCTCGCATATCGGCCCGCAATCATAAGTCTAGATGCGAGCCTGTGCCGGTTGCAACCTCGCCATGAGCAGGGGAGCCCGGGATTTCGTTTCTGGCCACCAACTCCGCTGTGGCATTCTCGGCCACTACTTCGCGATAATGCAGCACGCGCAGCTCGCGCGCCAGTTTCAACAGTTCACATGGCTCAAGCAAGTGCGCCGGGTTCTTCGGGCCGCTCGCCAGTTTGGTCTGCGCCAAGGTGTAGGTTTTATAGATGAGGAGTCCGCCTGGCCGCAGCGCCTTTACGATCTCAGGAAAAATATTTCGCTGCAGGTAGAAGAAGCCCATTACCACTCCGAACGTTGCTCCTGATATGGTTTCCGACGCGGGTTCGGACGGGTCTCCGAACTGGATTTGCGCAGCCTTGAACTGGGTGAGATCATCTACTACAAAGCGAATGTGGGACGCGAGGGGCCCGGCATTCTTCCGCGCTTCGTCGATTCCGGTTTCAGAGATATCTATGAGCGTAACCTGCCAACCCTGTTGCGCGAGCCAGATGGCGTGCCTTCCGGTTCCTCCCGCGAGGTCGAGCGCTCTTCCGCCGTGCGGAAACAGCGGCCCTATGTACTCGGAAAACGCCCACCCCAAGAAGGGATCGGGCATTGTCTTTCTCGGCGTACCTGCTTGCATTTTTGCGGCAGACTTTTCCCGATATTTCTGGTTCCAGCGCTCGCGTTCGCCAGGGGAATCGAAAGAAGAAAGCGACATGCTGCAATTCTAATTTAGATGGAACTCTAGAGATTTTGTAATTTGGTAATCGTGTAATTTTGCAATTTTAAAATCAGGGGAGACCGTGCGATTTTGAGATTAAAAAAATTACAAAATCCCAAATGCCCCGACTGACGCCCATTTCGACTCGTGCCGCGGGCCATAATGGCGCGTCGCTCCCGCCCCGCACGGGCGGAGGCGACGACGGGCGCGGACGCGATGGTCTGCCCGACCGCGAACCCGACTCGCTTCCGAACTATGGGGAGCGTTTGCGCCGGGCCCGGCTGGGACTGGCCGTCGCCATGGCGCCCATCGTCATGCTCTTTGTTTCTTTTACGGCGGTCTACCTGATCCGGCGCGGCTTTGTTGGCTTCGATGTGACGAACCCTGGCTATTTCCGAATCTGGATTCCGGTCCGGCTGCCCTGGACCTTATTGTTGGGCAACACCGCAGTCCTGATCCTCAGCAGCTTCGCCATCGACCGGGCGCGGCGCGCGATCACGCGCGAAGCCGCGCTGGCCCCGGTACAATCGATTCCCGGGATCTCTCTGGGCGACGAGCGCCGCTTCCCATGGCTCGCGCTGACTGCCGTGCTCGGTCTTCTGTTTCTTGCGGGGCAACTTTTTGTTTGGAGCAAACTTTCTGCCGAGGGCTTTCATCTCACCGGCGGCACCAGCAGTTCCTTCGTTTACATTCTTACTGCCATGCACGGACTTCATCTGGCGGGCGGGGTACTGGCTCTTATCTTCGCCAATGTTGCGGCCGTTGTGCGTCGTCCGGTGGAAACCCGCCGCATCGTGGTCGACATCACGGCGTGGTACTGGCATTGCATGACGGGGCTTTGGATCTACATCCTGGCACTGTTTTGGTTCGCGGCGGGGTGAGGCGGGGATGCTTTCTTGCGTGTTTACTCTTTGGTTACTAATCGTCGGCGCTGAGTAAAATCTTTGGATTTAAAGGACTTATTCGTAAAATATTACGGAATAAGGAGTTAGCTCCACAAAAGGCGCCGAAAACTGGTTTGGGGCAGCTTCGAGGTGCGTCTTTTTGATGGACGGACACGCCTCGGAACTGCCCCAACCTTATTTATTAGTATGGCACTGGGTGGGTTTGGATGTCAAGGATTTAATTCACAGGGTTGGGGGATCAGCCAAAACGTTCACCACAAAGGGCACGAAGGTTCGCTAAGGAAAAGCAGGAGAGCGAA
>JBEKED010000120.1:0-10786 GCA_050014035.1 Terriglobales bacterium | reverse complement strand
AAACGATTCGAGCGGGAGCTTTAATGGGATCGCATATTCGGCGGACGGCAAGTACCTGGTGTTCAGCCAGGACAGCAGCAATGTCGCCATCGCCAAGGTCGATGCCAACGGCTTGCTGGAAGACAACGCCCAGGTCAAAGTGCCGCCGAACGCTTCCTTCATCACGTGCTTTTCGAACAGCCCTGCAGCGTCTTATGCCAACCCCTGTGGCTCGTTCTATACTCCGAGTACTTCTTATCCCGGCGGCGTCGCGCTCTCAGCGGACGGCAAGACAGCCTACGCTCTGCTAAACCAGAACAATACGCTCACCACGATTGACCTGACGAAAACTCCCCCCACGCAGGGCACACAGATCCGTGTCGGCAACGCCCCGCACAGCATCGTGATCAACCCCGCCGGCACGACCGCCTACGTCAGCAACGAGGGTGGCCGGGCCGCAACCGAGTCGGACTTCCAGATTTACTCCGCCGGCACCGAGATCGTCGCCGACCCGTTCGTTGGCGCCGCCGTTACGGGGACCGTTTCGGTGGTTGATCTACCGTCGATGACAGTCACCGATACCATCGCGACCGGTCTGCATCCGACGGGGATGGCGTTCTACAAGCAGTATCTGTTGGTCGCCAATACCTATAGCGACACCCTCTCAGTGATTAACACGGCCAACAACCAGGTAACGGAGACGATCAACCTCGCGCTGCCGATCGGAGTGCCCGGCCAGGGACCGGCCTGGGGCGCCGCGCCGAACTCGATCGCCGTCAATGCCAAGAAGGGCGTTGCCTACGTCGCGCTTTACAATGTCAACGCGATCGCGGTGGTCAACCTCAAGAACTTTTCCGTCGAAGGCATGATCCCAACCGCCTATGCGCCAGCCTCAGTGGTGCTGGACTCGACCGATGACCGACTGCTCGTTGCCAACGACAAGGGCATCGGCACGCGTAATTCGTTCGAGTGCGACCATGGCGTCTGCGGCTACAACACGCACCAGGACAATGGCACGGTCAGTATCATTCCCGTGCCCAATGCGAAGACGCTGGCGAAGTACTCGCAGCAGGTTTTCGTCAATAACCACTTTGATTTGACGCAGAATATCCAATCTGCCGCCGGCGGCAACCCGAATGCCCCGCCGGTCGCACTCCCGACCAACATCGGCGATCCGTCGCTGATCAAGCACGTGTTCCTGATCGTCCGTGAGAACCGCACCTATGATCAGATCCTGGGCGACGTGGCCGCCGGCAATGGCGACGCCGCGTTGGCAGTGTTCGGCGACGGCGCTGCAGCCGGAGGAATCCCGGTCACGCCGAATGCACATGCGCTGATCACGCGCTTCCCGCTACTCGATAATTTCTATAACCCGAGCCGCCAGTCGGCGGACGGTCACCAGTGGATTACCGAGGGCATGGCACCCTACGCCGACGACATCCAGTCGCCGGACTGGGTGCGCAGCTACCCAGGTGGGAACGCTGGCGATGCACTCGCTTATACGACCCACGGCTTCCTGTTCTCGGAAGCGGAGGAGGCCGGTCTGCCAGTGAAGATCTACGGCGAATCGGTCGAAAACGATACGTTCCTGCAGCCGAACGGGTCGACACAAGAGCCGAGTTGGAGCCAGTTTTACGCCGACTCGCAGTGCTTCGAGAACGGGCCCGATTGCGGACCTCCTGGGACCTCGGGCGAGAAGACGCTCTACTATCAGAACACGGTGCAGGCAGAATCTACTGTTCCGGCCGTGTATAGCCGCCTCATCACGAACTTCCCGCAGTTCGATCTGGGCATTCCCGACCAGTTCCGCGTCGATCTGTGGGTGCAGGACTTCAACAATGACCTCGCGAAGAATGCCGTGCCGGCGTTGGAGATTCTGTGGGTGATGGACGATCACACCGGCGGCCCGCCAACCCCGCAGGCCGAACAAGCCGATAACGACTTGGCCATCGGGCGCATCATCGACTACATCAGCCACAGTCATGTGTGGTCGACATCGGCGATCTTTCTCGAGGAAGACGACGCGCAGAACGGCGTCGACCACGTCGACGGCCATCGCAGCCCCGGCTATATCGTGAGCCCATACGTCGTGCAGAACGGATCCACCGACCACACGTTCTACTCTCAAACCAATATGACTCGGACCATCGAGCAAATCCTCGGTCTGACCCCGATGAACCAAGCTGACCTCATTGCTTCGCCGATGGGGACGGACTTCGTGGTGGGCCAGCCACCGCAGCAGAACTTCGAGCCGTGGACGCACGTTCCCAACCAAATCCCGCTGACTCAGGGCGTGGGACAGAACGTAGACAACTCGAAAGACAGCCCAGCGGTCAAAGCCCTGCGTAAGGCTTGGCTCGACAAGAAGGCGGAGATTTTCGCCGGCAAACTAACCAGGCCCGACGCCGAAGACCCGGACACGGTCAACCACCTCAACTGGTACCAGTCCACCGGCTTCACTCGGCCTTATCCAGGAGAGAAAGAGGTTCGGCCGCCGAGCGAATTCAAGAACCCGGCTCCCGCCGGTGACGGGGACGACGACTAAGACACGTTGGTTGCAAACACCCTCTCCTCGATCACCAACGCCGATGACCGAGGAGAGGGTTTTTTGTTATGCGCGTTGGGGCGATTGAATCAGCTGCCGTTGTTCGCGACGATCTGCTCCGCGGGTTTGACATGGTTCCTCAGGATTTCATCCAGCAGAAACAAGTCGGTGAGCAGTGCGCGAAGATGAATGGAAGCGTTCAGATTATCAATCAATTGTGAACTGATGACGGGTTGGGCCAGAACCAGATCAATGGCGGCCAGAGAGTCGCGTGAGTCGCGATCGAGAACGGCAAAAAACGCCGCGTATTTGTCGACTGGCTCAAGACCTTCGTCTCGGATTGCCAGCGTGCAAACCTCGGCCAGTCCGGTCAAAGCTTTAACGGCGCGTTGCAGGAACTCGCGAACTTGCCCACCCGATTTGCTGCCTTGGTCAGTGCGGAAACCCTGGGCCGCGTAGGCCAGCAAAAACTCGTAGCACTCTTCCACGGCCTCGCAACGGCTGGCAATTTCAGCCAACATCAGTGAGCCCTCGGCTTCTTAATGGGTTGGACGTCGATGATGACGACGATGACGATGGCGAAGGCGACGGTGTCTCCACTACCCATCGCTTGGGATCATGCTCTTTCAAATAAAAATCGCGGCTCATCCAGCCGAAGATCATTGACTTCGTGATGGGACGTTTCTCCGGACGGAGTCCGAAGTAGACGTGGACCATGATCAATGCGATCAGTCCTACGCCGGCCAGTCCGTGCAGTACATACATCATGCCCCAGGTCATGTCGCTGAAGAGATACGGATTACGGGGAAAGAACATGGTGCGCACGCGAGACATCATGAACACGCCGGTTATGATGGCAGAGAGACCGGCGGCGATGATGGCGCCGTGGTAGAGCTTATTCTCCAAAGGATATTTAGCGAATCTGTCGGGAGGAGGCTCGGGCTTGCCTGCGAAGCGCAGCGTTCTTCGCCAGGCATCCCGCAGATCAATGCGATCGGGCCAGATTGCCCAGAAGTCCATAAAGAAGGAGGCGTGGATCACGTGAAAAATGATCGATGCGGTCAACACCGCGCCCGCGATCCAATGATAGGTCACCCAGGGAAACTGGAGGCCAACCTTCGGCAGAAAGGCGGTCAACAGTAGCGTCAACATGGCTGCGGCCATGATCCAGTGAAACAGTCGCGCCGTCAGCGAATGTCTGGGCACATGCTCCGGGATGCGCGCCGCTTCGGCCGGTGAAATATTGCCGGCAAACTCTTTTGGTTTGGCGAAATATCGCAGGTAGGTGGCGTGAACGATGAAGAAGAGGAACCCTGCGATCACCGCGACCCAGATCAAGAACCAGGCGATATGGATCGGGACAAGTTGTCCCCAGGGACTCGTCGCCCATTCTAAGAAGCCCATGTCGCCTCCTCTGCGCCTGATCCTGCTGCCGTTCCTGGTCCGGGTCCCGGTCCGACGACGGCGCGCTTCACCAGATTTCTCATCAGCGGAATCTTGTAGGCGTTGAACTGTAATGGGACTGCTCCCTGCACGGCCAACTTCCCCGCCATTTCACCCGTGGCGGCATTGCGGGGCTTTCCCCGAACTGCATCTTCAACTGCCTTCAAACGTAAGGGCCGCGCGGCGGCTGCGTTCACCGAAATTCGAATGCGGTCAATCGTCTGGGCTGAAGCATCGCCTGAAGTGACCATAGCTGAGGCAACATTCATGAGGGGGAAGTCCCAAACGTTGCGGTCTCGAATTTTCTCAAAATAGAAGTGCGCCCCCGCCCACGTGGACGGAATACGAATGGCCGTCAGCAAGTCGCCGGGCTGCAAGATGTGCAGGCGGGTAATGTCGATGTCAGGACCGATGAAGTAATCTTCCGCGTCCACGACGCGCTCACCTTTGCGCGTGCGGATGACAAACTTGGCGTCGAGCGCAATCAGGGCCGGGGCCGAATCGGAGGGATTCACCGCCACGCAACGGTCGGCGTGCAGAATGGCATGCTCGCGATTGCGGCCCTCCGGTGTATCGGCATAACAAATGTTGCCGCCGGCGCGGTAACAGGGCCAACCGCTCCGGTAATACCAGCAGCGCGTATCCTGCGAAACATTTCCGCCGATGGTTCCCTGGTTGCGGATCTGCGGTGATGCCACCAATTCCGCGGCCTGCGCCAGCAGATCATACTTCTGCTTAATGATCGGATGATTGACGACTTCGGTGAGGGTCGTCATGGCGCCGATTTCGATTCCATCGCCGCCATTGTTGGCGAAGGTGCGCACTCCGCGCAGTTCGCCGACTCCGCTCAGGTCGACCACAAACTTCGGCTTCCTGATTCGATCCTTCAGCCAGTCAAAGCTGTCGAGCCCTCCGGCCAGCACCCAGGCGTCGGGTCCATGCTGTTCGAGAAGCTTCTGCGCGTCGGCAACGGAAGTCGGCTGAAACAATTCGAAAGCGGCCATTACGTCTCGTACGACAGCCATAACTCTCCTTCAAATCCCTATCAAATCTCAGCCGCTAAATATGCGCCATGAGCGGATGCTGCATCGGCCGACCCGCTTCGAGCGAGGTCAGGATCGTGTCGGCGTTCACCGGAGCGCGCTGAAAAATCTCGTCTCCCAACGCATCCGATAGGGCGTTCAATATCGAAGCGCACCCGCCTCCGACTGGTGGCTCGCCGACACCGCGAGCGCCGACTGGCGTCTCCGGGTCGGGAATATCCAGCGCAGTCCATTGCATGTCGACAGGCACATCGAGAATGGTCGGCGGTTTGCTTTGGTAGAAGCGCTTGGAGAGCATCTCGCCGTAGCGCGGATCGAACACCCATTTCTGGCCAATGGCATGGCCGATGCCGAGCGTCGAACGACCGAGTACCTGACCGCCGAGCGCTCGGGGATGAATCACCGTTCCGACATCGGCGGAGGCGAGAAAGTCGACGATGTGGTACTTGCCGGTTTCGACATCGACCTCAACCTCGGCGAAACTGGCCACGTAAGAATATGTCGAACCATCGCGAGGGTAGTTGTCCTTGGCGGCCACCACCAAGCCTTGTCCGGCCAACGCCGCGACCGACGCCTTCGTCAATTTGTGGACGTCGTCCGGCGCTTCGTGGCCATCGTAGATGCCGCCTAGTTCGATCGCGTGCTTCGCGGCTTGCGCCAACGTCATGCCGGTGCCACCAGCTTTGCGGAAAACGCGTTCGTTCGCTACCGCGTATTGCTCGGGCTTGCCGCCAAGTTTCTTGGCCGCGATTTCCTGAAGCTTCTGCTTGGCGGCCATCGCCGTGGCATAGGCGGCCCGCGTCATGGCGTGCGTCGTCTGACTTCCGCCGGAGACGCAGGTGAACGGAAGATCTCTCGACGTGTTGCCCCAGACTACGTTGCATTTTTCCCACGGCACGCCGAGAACCTCGGCGCCCGCGCGATGTACATCCATCACCGACTCGGTTCCGAGGTTGCCGATTCCAGACTGGAAGGTGACGTGGCCATCGGGCTTGATCACGAGAAGCCCGTCGAATCCGATGGTGCCACCAACGTAACAGCTGAGCGCAACGCCGATGCCGCGAACTTTCGTGCCTATCTTTTTCTGATTCGGAGTACGCGCGACGCGCTCATTCCATTTGAACTGTTCGGCGCCACGGTCGAGCGCTTCTTTCAGGAATGCGCTGGTGGCATATTGGCGCTTTCCCTGTATTACTGGTCCCAACGGCGCTTTGCCCTCGGGGCAGTTGATGCGGCGGATCGTTACCTGGTCGAGTCCAAGTTTGCGCGCGGCTTTCGCGATGATGGGCTCGATAATGACAATCCCCTGCAATCCGCCTGGGGAACTCTGCGCACTGCGCGGCGGAGTGTTGGTCAGCACCGTCAGCCCACGCCAGCGCATGGCCTGCGGCTGGTAGAGCAGGGATACGATGCGTCCCGAGGAAGGAGCATCGCCGACTGCATCGTAGGGGCCGTTGTCGCAAATGACAAACATATCGAGGGCCGTGATCCGTCCTTCTTTTGAGAAACCGACTTTCATCCGCCCTTGAAAGCTGGGACGGGCGCGTCCGATGAAAGTCTCCTCCTCACGGCTGATGCGCATCATCACCGGGGCATTGGTTTTTTTCGCCAGCAGCGCGGGGATGATCATGGTCACGCCGCCCGTAATCTTGCTGCCGAATCCGCCGCCGGTGTATTCGCTGATGAAAACAACATTGTCGGGACTAATGTTCAACCAGCGTGCGATGGCGGGCAGTGTTTGCGCGGTGCTTTGCGTGCCCGTGTAAATGTAAACTTTGCCGTTTTGCCAGTAGGCCAAGGCGCTGCGGGTTTCGAGCGTCTGGTGGCTGGTATCAGGCGTGACGAAGGTCTCGTCAAGAACGAGTGCTGCATTTTTGAAGCCTGAATCGAGGTCGCCGTAGGTCCATTCGTCGGGACTCTTGCCCATCGGAAGACGGCCGTGCTTTTCTTCCTCGAAGTCAGCCTGGGTCCATTTGAGTTCCGTGACGGCGGGAGTGCCCGGACCTTGTGGCGACGCGGGCCGCGTCCAGACGTTGCCGTCCGTTCGCGGGTTGGGGCCACCCGGTCGCAAACTTTCGAGCGGATCGATCACGAAGGGCAGCGGCTCAAAATCAATTTCGATTTTCTCAATGGCTTCCGCAGCGGTGAGTTCGTCAACTGCGGCCACGGCGAGCACCGGTTCGCCCTGATAAACCGGCTCCATGGTGAGACCGCGCTCGCCCCACTTGCTGGCCTTGATCACGGTGCCGTTGTCGGTGAGCGTATCGGCCGGGGCGGGAAGATCGTCGGCTGTAAGAATGGCTTTGACGCCGGGCATGGCGAGCGCCGCTTTCGCATCGATGCGTTTTACGCGCGCATGCGGCATGGGGCTGAGCAGCAGTTTGCAGAAGAGCATGCCGTCCGCGCGAAAATCTTCAGCGTACTTGGCATTGCCCGTGACCTTGGCATAGAGGTCTGGAGTCTCGTAGTTCTTGCCAATTAGTTTGTACCCGGCGCCGTAGACGCGCTCGGCGGGCTGGGCGAGGTCGGCGGGTTTTTGGCTGTCGTGTTTGTTGCCCGCGCGTTGATTGGCCTTGTCGTTAACGTTGTCGTTAGCGTTGTTGTTAGCCATGCGACGACCTCCGCATATTCTCCGCCCCGCGCATCAACGCCGTTAGGATCTTGTCGTAATCCTGGCAGCGGCAGAGATTTCCCGAGACACCGTGCGCCAGTTGCAGGCGGGTAGGATTGGGATTGGTCTTCAAAAATCCGACCGCCGTCATGATGAAGCCGGGCATGCAGAACGCGCACTGAAATCCCTGCTCGTCGATGACGCCTTGCTGCACAGGATGCAAGGTTCCGTCGTCCGCTACGAGACCTTCGATGGTCAAGACCTTGCGGCCACGCACAGTGTGGGTGAGTACCGAACACGAATAGTGGGGGATGTCGTCGATAAGAACGCTGCATGATCCGCATTCAGCGCGGTCACAGCCGAGTTTTGTGCCGGTCAGTCCGAGCTTGTAACGCAGCGTCCACGCGAGGGTTTCCTGCTTCATGACATCGACGCGCCGTTGCTGACCGTTAACGTTGAGAGTGATGAGGCGCTCGCCTACTCCGGCAGCAAACTGCTGGCCATGCAATATAGAGGAGGCGCGAAAAAGATAACCCGCTGAGGAAACGGCCACACCGCTGCTAATGACGCCTTTGATGAAGCTGCGCCTGGAGACAGCTTTCAACACGCCGGCTTCCTGCACGTCTTGAATTACTTTGGAACTGACGCTCTCTGCCATGCTCGGTTACCGTTTATCTGGGCCGCCGTTCGAGTCTTACGTCTAACCATCGATCGTTTAACCATCGATGTGAAGCCACATATTTAAGCCATTCGATTATCAGAAGGAATGCCCGGATTCGGAAAACTTATGGGTCGAAGCCCTTTTCTGGAGAGTGCGTGAATATTCTCCGCAACGTTCCCCGGTAGGTGGAGTTTAATATTGGTAGCGGGGGAAAGGCTATGCCCACGATCCGTCTGCCACACCCATACTGGCATCTGGCGTTGGCCGCGGCTATCGCTCTAGCCGTCCCAGCCGCCAATGCCGCGCCGCAGGGCGACTCGTCCGTCGACTCCGGAGGAAGCACCGCCTGCGCAAACGTCGGTGTATACATTTTCGTCGGCGGAACGGGCGGTTTTGATGGCCTCGAAAATGGCGACCAGTTCACCGAACTCCTCCAATCCGGCCACGTGGGGCTCTACGAGCATGCCAATGCCGTGGTCGCAGCCGAGCACCCGCCGAGGATCATCCAAGCCATCGAGAGCGTGTTCACCGGAACCGGGCCCGGGCAAGCTGAGCTCGGACAGGTCGGCGCGGACTACTTCACCCTTCCCCCAAGCTACGGTTACTACCAAGCTGTGTACACAGAAAATGGTCTTCATCCCTCGGAAGCCAATGTGGACACGGCGCATGATGGTGTCCCTCGGAAAGAATTGCAAAGGTATGAGAAGCGGTGGAAAGAGTATGTGGATGCGGCCAGAACTGTCGGCATCGAAACCGTCGCTCCGATCGTGGGCCCCAATGATCCGAAGGAGCCAAAACTAGGAGATCACGTCTTTGCAACCAACCCCTACTACGCGCTCGAGCGCTATGAGTCGCTTTATGGCAAGGCCATCGCTTTCGATGTTCCGCCCAACTTTTTTTTGACTGGCGGAAGCGGCCCCGGCTACCAGAAATTTATTGTGCAAGCCATCCAATGGGGCAATGAACACGGGCTGCGCACGACCATGTTGCTTTCTCCTTACCCCTGGCCCACCAACGCCAAAGGCAAGCCAGATACTTTCCGTGAATTCACCAACAATACTTTTAGTAGCGACACGCAGACGTTCGTGAGCCAGTTGAGCCAGCAACAAGCCATTCCTTCGGAATGGTCGGTGGACAATTACGAAGACCCGTATCCGCACGATACTCCCGCGGTCGTGCCCGAAACCGTGCAGAACACTACGACCGCGGTTGGTCTTTGGTTGGCCGCAAATGCACCGGCTTATGTGGATGGGCACAATCAAGGTGTGATCTGCGGAGCACCTGCCTCATCGGATGGAAGCGAACGGTGAGACGGCGTTGAATGGCAAGTGGATTCCTTAGGGCAGAGCCCATTTTTCCAGGTCTCCGGTGGCGCGCAGTAGATTCAGGCGAGCCCGCTGGTATTCAAAATCGGCATCCTGAAAAAGCAGATAGCGTTCGGCGGCTTGCACTCGGGCGTCGGCCAGTTCGTGCAGAGTGCCAGTCTTGGCGTTGATCCGGATTTGCGCCGCTTCCAGAGCCGATTGAGCCAATTGATATTCCAGTTGCGCCACTTCGCGCGCGGCTTCGAGTTGCTCGGCGGTGCGCTGGAGTTTCAGGGTTCCCTCCGACACTTGATTGCGCGCCGCCTCCACTTGTTTTTTCGCCTTGAGGGCTTCGGCTTCGGCCGCGTCGGCTCGGGCTCGCTGGCTGGCGTTGAAGATTGGAATGCGCAGGGCAAAGCCGATGGTAGCGTTGTCGGGACGAAAGTGAGTGTAGTACTCGTTGTAGTTGTTAATGGTGGAGAGTCGCGCATACTGGGCGGAAAAATCGATGGTCGGATAGATGGCACGGTGCTCGCCCAAAGCGCGCATCGATTGCGCAAGAGAGTGCTGCTCGGCAATCTTGATTGCGGGACTTGAGGCGACAGCTTTCTCCGAAAGATCTTCTTCCTTGGCAACGGGCGGCAGAGCGGGAATTGTTTCCGGGGCAATCTCGATGGTCGCAACCGGCAAGCCGGTGAGGTTTGCGAGATGACGCCGCAGCACGTCGGCCGAGCCGCGTGCTTCGGCCTGGTGCAGACGCACGCGCGCCGCGGTCAGCTTCGCTTTGTTTAAGTCCGTGACGCTATCTACGCCGGCTTGCACCCGCTCGGCCACAGCTTGCCGCATTTGCTCGGCTTGGGTCTGGTCCTGCTGCAAATGCGAGAGGCGCGCTTCCCACTTTGCCAGTTCCGCGTAGGTCAGGGCGACGTCCTGAATCACGGCGTTGCGCTGATCTTTGTCCTGAACCTCGGAAGCGTGCCATTCGGTTTTCGCGGCATTCACGAACTGGCGTTGCGCAAGGTTGAAGACTGTGCTCTGGGCGATGGCATTCCCGAGAGCGGGCGCGGCTCCTTCGATGCTCAAGGGGAAACCGAAGGAATAGCCGAGCCCGGAACCGAGGAAGACCTGCGGCACGTAGTTGTCGTGGATTTCCCGGTAGGAAGCCAGGGCGCGCTGTACCTCGGTGTCGGCAATCGCCGT
>JBEKED010000119.1:0-10800 GCA_050014035.1 Terriglobales bacterium | reverse complement strand
TGAGCTATGGCGCCGGGGCTTTGGGAGGCAAGTTCTTTCTCGGCGAGCAGGTCACACCGAGAAGGTGGGCTGGCGTGCTTCTGGTCTGCCTTGGGGTGGCGCTAGTGATTGTGGGCGGGCGCTGATGTGGGGTGGTGTCCTACATTCGCCTTCCACCACGGAGTCACGGAGACACAGAGAAAACCAATTACTTGCCAGGGCCTTCCCCTTCTGTTTTTTACAGTTTCGAGGTTTTCTCCGTGACTCTGTGACTCCGTGGTGAAAAAAGACAAGGTACGACACTACCAAATGTGGGCCTGAGTTGTGCATCGTCAGAAAGATGGTTAGGATTAGAGATTGTTTTTCCGCCTGAAAAGCTATGCGCCGTGCCCTGGTTCCGGGGAGTCGGAGTCTCCTCTCGCCCATTTTGCGGGAGAATCGCAAGCTCATTTCAAGAAAGCGATAGAGGTGCACGCGCGTGTGTGGAATCGTTGGATTCACCCACAAAAATTGGGTGCCTGATTCCGATCGCATTCGGAACGCCGCCGCCACGCTCATTCATCGTGGACCGGACCAGCAAGGCGTGGTCGAGTCGAGCCTGTGCTCAATGGGCGCGACGCGGCTCAAGATTATCGACCTCGGCCACGGCGATCAGCCGATTCTTTCGGACGATGGCGATGTGGCCATCGTGTTCAACGGTGAGGTCTATAACCACCAGGAATTGCGACGCGAACTGGAAGCGCTCGGCCATCGCTTTTACTCCCACTGCGACACAGAAACTGTTCTGCGCGCGTTCCTCGAATGGGATACGGATTGTTTTGCGCGTTTGCGAGGGATGTTTGCCATCGGGCTGTGGACTAAATCCACGAAGCGACTGGTGCTGGCACGCGACCGTATGGGGATCAAGCCCCTTTATTTCATGCGGCGCGGAGAGGATCTATTCTTCGGCTCGGAATTAAAGGCGATTCTCATCCATCCTGAGATTGAGCGACGATTGAGTTTGCACGGGCTTGATTGCTATTTGTCGTTGAACTATGTGCCCTGTCCCTGGACGCTGGTCGAGGGCATCGAAAAATTGCCTCCGGGGCAGTGGATGGAGTGGCGCGACGGGAAGGTTTCCTTTGATACCTACTGGCGCTTGCCGGGCACCGAAGTTCGCGGGGAAGTTCGCGATGAAGTCCGCGATTGGACGCTGGAGTCGGCGCGGGAGGAATTGGACCGTCTTCTGCGGCAGTCGATGCGCGAGCACATGATTTCCGATGTTCCGCTGGGCATGTGGCTGAGTGGAGGCATCGACTCTTCTACGATTTTGCATTACGCGGCGATGGAGTCCAGCGCGCCGCTCAAAACTTTCTCGGTTTCATTCCGCGGGAGGAGCTTCGACGAGACCGCATATATTCGCGAGATTGCCGCGCGCTACCAGACCGACCATGCGGAAATGGATCTGAATCCTGAGGTCGATCTGCGCAGCGCGATCGAAGAATACACCTATTACTCGGATGAACCCTCGGCGGATGCGGGAGCCCTTCCGGTCTGGTTCCTTTCCAAGCTGAGTAAGACGAAAGTGACAGTGAGCCTTAGCGGCGAAGGGGCGGACGAACTATTTGGCGGTTATCTTACTCATCGCGCGAATCGACTGGCTGCGCTTGCCCGGCGAGTGCCGCGCGTGGCGCGACGAACGGCGCTTGGTGCGCTGCGGCTCTGGCCAGTTTCTGACGAGAAAATTAGCTTTGAATACCAACTGAAGCGATTTCTTGAAGGCTCGTTGCTGGCTCCTGAGCGGGCGCACGTTTACTGGAACGGAACCTTCAGCGAAGCGCAAAAGCGCGATCTGCTGCGCTTGGAACTGCCACACGCTCTCGATGGCATCCTGGGCGAACTGCGCGATCAGATTCCTGGGTGCGACGATCTTTCCTCCGACGATTTAGGGCCTTATCTGTGGTTCGATCAGAAATACTTTCTTCCCGACGATATTTTGAACAAAGCGGACCGCATGAGCATGGCGCATTCGCTGGAAGTGCGGCCGCCGTTCCTCGATCACCGGATCGTCGAGTTTGCTGCGTCGCTGCCAGCATCGCTGAAGATTCGCGGTTCGCGGCAGAAGGTTCTGCTGAAGGAATTGATGCGCGATAAGCTGCCGGCTTCGGTGCTGCGACGGAAGAAAGTTGGATTCGACATCCCAGCGCATGATTGGCTTCGCGGTTGTCTGCGGCCGCTGATGATGGAGGTCCTGCTGGATGATTCGTCCGAGCACACGAAGATTTTCCGGCGGGATGCGATCGAAAGGTATATTCGCGAACACATGGAGAGGCGAGTCAATGTTGGATATCACTTATGGGGCCTGATGGTGCTGTTTCTGTGGATGAAAAAATGGGGGATTCAAGCCGCGGCCTCACGGGAGACGAGCGTTTGGATACAGGAAAAAACTGGCACCTGTATCTAGGCGTGCTGCTGATCGCGGGCGCCGTTTATTTGGGCTGCATTATTTCTCCTCCCTCGCTCATGGATGATGTCGACGCGGTGCAGGCGCAGATCGCCCGCAACATGCTGAACTCCAGCGATTGGGTGACGGCGCGGCTGGATGGAGTTGTGTATCTCGAAAAGGCTCCGCTGATCTACTGGATCATGGCGGCGAGCTACGAAGTCTTCGGCGTGCACGACTGGGCGGCGCGGATTCCGATTGCGTTGTCAGCCATTGCACTTTGCTGGTTGACGATGGCATTTGGCGCATGGGCTTTCGGCAGGCGAGCCGGATTCTATGCAGGCCTGTGCATGGCCACATGCATTGGACTGTTCTTGTTCACCCGGATTTTAATTCCCGATGTCATGTTGACCTTCACGGTCGCCTTGGCGATGTGGGCGTTTCTTCGCGCCTTGGACGAAGAGGAACCGCATCCGCGGTTTTGGGCTTTGTTGCTGGCGGCGAGCCTTGGTGTTGGGCTCTTGCTGAAGAGCTTGATCGGAATCCTGTTTCCACTGGCGGCGGGCGCCATCTATCTGGGGATCACTGGGCAGCTCTTTTCTCGCGCCACCTGGCGGCGGCTGCATCCCTTCAGCGGATTGCTGATTGTGCTGCTCATTGCCGCGCCGTGGCACATTCTGGCGACATTGCGGAATCCTCCTTACTTTGCGTTCACGCTGCACAGCGGGCCGGGCGAGTATCACGGGTTTCTTTGGTTTTTCTTCATCAATGAGCAGTTGCTGCGGTTTCTGAATCTGCGCTATCCGCGAGACTACAACACCGTGCCTCGGCTTTACTTCTGGCTGCTGCATTTGGCCTGGCTATTTCCCTGGAGCGTGTACTTTCCAGCCATTGCCAAACTTTCGTTCAAGCTCAGTTCCAACTCCAACGACCGTGCCGGGCGAACGCGGCTGCTGGCGCTTTGTTGGGCGGGCTTTGTGCTGGTCTTCTTTACCTTTTCTACTACCCAGGAATATTATTCGATGCCTTGCTATCCCGCGCTGGCGCTGCTTCTGGGCGCGGCGATGGCGATGGAGACCAACTGGGTACGGCGGGGGACGCGATCGCTCTCAGTGATTGCGGCGTGCCTTGGGCTGGTAACGCTAACTCTCTTTTTTATGACCCGCAACCTGCCCGCGCCGGGAGACATTTCACAGGCGCTTGGCCACCATCCCAGCGCTTATTCGCTTTCCTTGGGCCACATGCTGGATCTCACCCTTGGGTCTTTTGCCTATCTGCGGACGCCGTTGCTGGTGGCGGCCATTGCCTTTTGCCTGGGTGCGTTGGCAACCTGGAAATTGAGCGGCCAGCGCGCGTTTCTGGCTGCCGCGCTGATGATGATATTGTTTTTCCATGCTGCCCGGCTTGCCATGGCCGTGTTCGATCCTTTTTTGTCGTCGCGGCCGCTGGCGGAGGCAATTCTGAAAGCGCCGGAAGGGACGCTGATTATCGATCACCATTACTACACATTCTCTTCCATTTTTTTCTATACCGACCGCCCCGCGCTGTTGCTCAATGGCCGCTTCCATAATCTCGAATACGGCGCATACGCTCCCGGAGTACCGGATGTATTCATCGACGATTTACAATTCAAGAACCTGTGGCTTAAGCCGGAACGCGCTTATATTGCGGCGAAGCAGGATGCAGTGCCTCGATTGGAATCACTGGTGGGCGCTGAGCATCTTAGTGTTGTAGCGGCGAGCGGCGGCAAGATCGTTTTAACGAATCTCCCGTTGACGGTTTCCGGAGGAGAATCGACGGCGCCGCTTGTGGGGGCTAAAACGGCGGCGCGGTTGTACGAAGCGGGGTCAGTTCAGTAGAGTAGGGAACACAGAATTCCAGGTATATTTTTCAGGAGGCTACATGCGAATTGCGGTTCTGGGCGGCGATGGCTACTGCGGTTGGGCAACTGCTCTATATCTGTCCAAGAAAGGGCATTCGGTAGCGATTGTCGACAACTTCGCGCGCCGGCTATGGGACCACGAACTGGGTGTGCAGACCCTGACGCCGATCCGCCCACTTTCGGATCGCCTGAACGTCTGGCAGGAGCTTACGGGAGAGGCCATTGAACTTTTTGTTGGCGACGTCATGGAGTATGACTTTCTCTCCGCGGTCATTCAGGGCTTTGAACCGGAGGCGGTGATCCATTTTGCCGAGCAGCGCGCGGCCCCGTATTCCATGATCGACCGCAAACATGCGGTGTTCACGCAGGTGAATAACGTCGTGGGAACGCTCAATCTGTTGTTTGCGCTGCGCGAGTTTCAGCCCGACTGTCACCTCATCAAGCTGGGCACCATGGGTGAATACGGCACGCCCAACATCGACATTGAAGAAGGCTATATCACCATCGAGCATAATGGGCGGAAAGACACGGTGCCTTACCCGAAGCAGCCGGGATCCTTTTACCACCTCTCGAAGGTGCATGACAGTCACAACATCATGTTCGCCTGCAAGGCTTGGGGATTGCGCGCCACCGACCTCAACCAGGGCGTAGTGTATGGAACCATGACGGATGAAGTGGTGTTGAGCGAAGCGCTCATTAATCGCTTCGACTACGATGACGTTTTTGGCACCGTGCTGAATCGCTTCTGCGTGCAGGCGGCAATTGGATATCCGCTGACGGTCTATGGCAAGGGTGGACAAACTCGCGGGTTTTTGGATATTCGCGATACGGTGCGCTGCGTTGAGATTGCTTGCATGAATCCGGCGGCTCGCGGCGAGTGTCGTGTGTTCAACCAGTTCACGGAACAGTTTTCGGTTCTGGATCTGGCACACATGGTGCAACACGCCGGGAAAGAACTTGGCCTGACCGTCAAGGTCGAGCACTTGCCCGATCCGCGCGTGGAGGCGGAGGAGCATTATTACAATGCGAAACATTCGAAGCTGATTCAACTTGGGTTGCAGCCGCATTTACTTTCCGATTCGCTGTTGGATTCGCTGATGAATGTTGCTTTGAAGTATCGCGACCGGATCGATAATGCCGTGATGCTGCCGCGGGTCAACTGGCGGAAAACACGGAACCTGCCCGAGCGCAGGAAGGCGCGCGAAGCCGTGTCTTTGTGATGAAAAGCTGATCGCGAGTCTTTTCCTTAAGCCTTCACTCGGCGAACTCGGCGTCTCGGCGGTGAATCTGTTAGGCCGCCGGCCCGGCACTGAGCGGAGTCACGGGTACGAGTTGACCATCGCGAATGTAATAATCGCCATCGCGCCAGCGGATCGTGTTGCGCGTAAAACTGACCAGCCAGATGCCGAAAGCCACCGCGTCCCACACGGGGATGAGGCCCAGCTTTTTCCAGAGCGCATCGTGTTTCAGGCCCCTAATGCCAATCAGCCAGGTCATGGCAAAGCGCAACCCCAGGTACGCGCCGAGATAGCCGAGGGCGACCATCGCCGAGGGGTGGATCGCGATCGCTGCCAAGGACCAAGGCAAACCCTGCGTGAGCAGCAGGCCAAGATGTCCCCAGGGCCGCATATGACGCATGACGACGACCCAGCGCAGACGTTTGTGGAGAAGTGCGCTCAGCGACGCATAATCGGCGACGGTCTGAATCGTGTAGGGCAAAAGCTCCACTTCGCAGCCCTGTTCAGCGATCAGGCGGCCCACCAGCAGATCGTCGGCGGGACGGTTCTTGAGCGCCTCATAGCCGCCGAATCCGGCGAGCCGCGCGCGTGTGGTGGCGATGGTTGGACCTAAGGCGAACTTCACTCCATCCAGTTGACGCGCGACCAGAATGCCAGCGTAGAAGTCGGAAAACATGCCGATCGTCTGCAGACTGTCGGTGAGCGTTTTATCTTCAATAGGCACGTAGAAACAGGTGACTGCTCCCACGTTGGGGTCGGCCAAAGGCGCCACCACAGTGCTCAGGTAATTGGGCTCAACGCGCACGTCACTATCGCTCATGACAACAACTTCGTGCTGCGCTTCGCCGGCCATGAGGGCCAACTTGACTACTTTGTCGTTGGTCCCCTTGGCGCCCGAGCCGAACAATATCCGAATCTGGCGTTCCGGAAAATCACGCATCAGTTGCTGCAGGACGGGAAAGACCGGGTCGTCCTTGTCTCCGACGCAGAAAAGGATTTCGTAGTCGGGATAGTCCTGCCGGCAGAAGCTGGCGAAGTTTTCGTAGGCGTCGGGATCGAGCCCGCGAACCGGTTTTAGATTGCTCACGGGCGGAGTGAAGTTGCGATTGGGCGCGATCCGATGCGCGGTGCTGCGAAAGTATTGCCACGAACTGTACAGCGCAATCAGATAATAGATAAACGGAATGGCCGCGACAGCAAGCGCCACTTGGCGGATGCTGGGAATCATCGCGTCCCTCGCGGGTTGAGGGTCAACGTCTTTGCCGTGGTGGTTATGCCGGCGCAACATGCGAGCGCAGCAACTAAGAAGTGCTCAGTAAGTCTGTTGTTCACAAGAATGTTCAGCCTGAATATTTTGGAATTCACAACTTGCGGCAGATCGGGAATGCGTTTGCGGTTCGAGCTTGGACGCACGCCGGGTTCTTGAATCGGCTATTCCTTCCTTGGCATCAACATGTGGCTCGGCAAATGGGCTCTGACTAGTTACTTAAGAGATGTGCCGAACGTTGCCCAATCGAACTCAGTTTATTATCATAGTTTACAGTAATTTGTCTCGCACACAGACGCGATTCTGTTCTTCTACTTTGTTTTTCCCGGCCTGCCGAGAGCGCGACAAATGACAAAGTCGCAGGCTCGAAGAAGATCTATCAGCTCCTAGGAAAGAAGATCACAAGCTTGAGATGCTTTCTGCCATTCGCATGCGAATGAAAATTGCCAAGGTTGGGCAGCGATCAGCGCCTTCCGTGTTCTGCAGGGCGGTCGTCAGCGCATTCCTGCTGTGGATGGCAATTGGTTGCGTCGCCAGCGCTTCTGCCGGCGATACGCCTGGCTGGGTGATTCACGTCTCGGTGGTCGACGAAAAAAGCCAGGTGTCGCCCGATGCCGCGGTTGAAGTGCTTTTGGGCGAGAAACTGGTAACTACCTCGACCACCGATGCCGCGGGAAAGGCGACGCTCACGGTCAAACTTCCGGGAATGTATTCGCTGAAGATTTCGAAGACCGGGTCACTGGCCACCGAAACGACTTTAGAGGTCAGGGAAGGGAATGCGGCTCAGGAGATTGACGTCGACGTGGTGCTGAGCACCGCGGCCCTGAGTCAGCAACGCGTGGAAGTCAGAGGTGAAGCGTCGAATCCGATCACTGAAACTTCGAGCGCTCTCGACACCTTGGCTCCCGCGCAGGCGAAAGACACTCCCTTGCGCCCGGCCACGTTAGTCGACGCCCTGCCGCTGATCCCGGGAATTGTGCGTGGCCCGGACGGGAGCGTACGCATTGCGGGCTTCGGCGAAGACCACAGCGCGCTGCTGGTGAATTCGGTGGATGTGACCGATCCTGCGACTGGCAGTTTTGGACTCAGCGTCCCGATTGACAGCGTGCAGAATATCGAAGTTTCAGAGATGCCCTACTTGGCAGAGTATGGTCGCTTCACCGCGGGAGTGGTGGCGGCGGATACGCGGCGCGGCGGCGACAAATGGGGCTACAGCCTGAATGATCCGTTGCCGGATTTTTTTATCCGCAGCGGGCACCTGGAAGGGATGCGGGATGCCGCTCCCCGATTTAATCTGAGCGGGCCCTTGATCGCCAACCACCTGTACTTTCTGGAAGGGGCGGAGTACCTGCTCAGCAAGAACGAAGTCTATACCTTACCGTTTCCTCAAAGCCTCAGCACTTCAAGGGCATTCAACTCGTTCACGCAGTTCGATGCCATCATTTCGCCCAACCAGACTTTGACCGGCAGTTTCCATTACGCTCCACATACGTTGCAGTATGCGGGACTGGATTACTTCAATCCGCAACCAGTGACGCCGAATGGAGATTTTCACGAGACTACGGGCACGCTCACCGACCGGCTGGCGTTTAGCGGCGGGCTGTTGCAAAGCACGATATCGACGCGAGTGGTAAGCAGCGATATCAGGGCACAGGGAACGGCGGAGATGGTGCTGACTCCGACCGGTAACCAGGGCAACTACTTCGGCCAGGAGTCGCGCCGCGCCAATCGCTTTGAGTGGATTGAAGAATGGGCGCCGCGTACGTTGCATTTCGCCGGGCAGCACATGCTGAAGTTTGGAACGGTGGTAGCGCACAGCGAAAATGTGGGCGAGTTTGACGCGCGTCCGGTCGAGATCAACAATGCCAGCGGCCATCTCTTGCAGCAGATCAATTTCTCTGGAGCGGGAACGTACGATCTTTCCGATCTGGAGCCGGCTGCGTTCGCGCAGGACCACTGGGTCATCAATAATCATCTGGCGATTGATGCCGGTCTGCGACTCGAAGCGCAGACGATCACCTATACCACGCGCGCGGCTCCCCGCACTGGATTCGAGTGGACTCCCGATATGGGGAAGACGGTGGTGCGCGGCGGTATCGGCGTATTTTACGATTCGGTTCCGCTCGATGTGTATGCCTTCAGCAGCTATCCCGAGCAGACGATCACGACCTACAATTCGTGGGGCTTCCCGATCGGACCGCCGGTGCATTACATCAATCTCACGGCGGAGGCGGCGCAATCGAATTTCCCGTTTATCGATAGCGCGCAGAAGAGCGGCAATTTCGCCCCCTACAGCGTGGCCTGGAACGTGGCTTTGGAACGCGAGGTAAGTCGCTTTCTGCTGCTGCGTGTGAAATACCTGCAGAGCCACGAGCAGAATATGATCACACTGCAGCCGGAAATCGTGCAGGGCCAGAACGCGTTCGTGCTTGGAGACTCCGGTTCGGCGCACACGCGGCAAACCGAGTTCACGGCTCGAATAGGAGCGGCTTCCAATCGCCAGTTTTACTTTTCGTACGTCCGGCAATATGCCTTTGGCGACATCAGCGATGCCAACTCCTACCTGGGAAATTACCCTTTTCCGGTGGTGCGTAACGGCCTGCTGGCGAGTTTGCCCAGCGAGATTCCCAACCGGTTTCTGCTGTGGGGAACCTTTGCTCTGCCGCGGCAATTCAGAGTGACGCCGCACCTGGAGTTGCGTAACGGGTTTCCTTACCAGCCGACCGACGTGTTTCAACAGCTTCGGGCGGAGACCTCAGGTCCGCAATATCGTTATCCGAGATACTTCTCGTTGGACCTGCGGGTTTCGAAGGATATTCAGGTGAACGCGAAACACGCCGTGCGGCTCTCAGGTTCAGTGCGAAATCTTACCGACCATTTCAACCCGCTTGAAGTGCATTCGAACACTGCTGATCCTGAGTACGGCACTTTCTTTGGGAACACCGGCCGGCGAGCCGTGCTCGACTTCGATTTTCTGTTCTGAACGCGATCTCGAGGCCGTCCGGGGCCCCGTCACTTTTACGCATCTTTCAATGCTTCGCGACATCCAAGTACCGTTGTGCCGAATAACGCATAACCCGTGTATATTGCGGGGCTTATCGGCAGCCGGTAGAATCGGTCCCAGTGTTTAAAGATGGGTCGGCTTCGTAAGATTCTCTCAGGGAACCTACATGTTTCAGGCTTTGTACCTCGCACGAACTTGGCTGGGCAGCCAAGTAGCGTCGGAACTGCTGCCTTCCACCATTCGGCCGCTGTCCGCGCATGTGAAGTTAACCGAGAATTGCCAGGCGAAATGCGTCAGTTGCGACTACTGGAAGACACGATGGCAGGACGGACTCAACACCGACCGCGCCATTGATCTCGTGAACCAGATCGCTGCCGCTGGCATTCGCTCCCTGCGCTTTACCGGAGGCGAACCGCTGCTCAGAAAAGATATGTTTCAGGTTTTGCAGCGGGCCAATACATCCTCGTTCAAGCGAATCATCCTGCACACGAACGGGCTGCTGCTCAAGAAACTGCACCACGAAATCAACAGTTCTCCGATTACGACCATCTCCGTGTCGGTGGATGGCCTGAAAGACACTAACGACCAGATCCGGGGAATCCGTGGTTATTTCGATTTGGCGATGGAAGGCATCAAACTGCTTCGGAACAAGGAAGTGTCGATCGCCATCACCCTGAACAAATTGTCGGCCGCCGAACTGGGGAAGCTCGCGGATGTAGCCCGCAGCGTGGGAGCCGGCATTGACTTTAATATTCTCAGCCGCTCTCTCTACTTCTTGAAGGACGCGGACATTGCTGCGCTGTGGCCGGAGCGAAAAGATGTGGATGAAATCGTGAGGTTCCTGCGCGACAAAGTCAAACGACCGGGCTACGAGGTGGATTACGTCACGCGCTACTACAACAACGACAACCTCGAGGAGCCCGCTTGCGTTCTGGGATATCTTCAGGTGTTCGTGTTATCGAATGGCGATGTGTTGACTGGTTGCTATCCGCTCAAGCCCGTCGGAAA
>JBEKED010000118.1:0-10814 GCA_050014035.1 Terriglobales bacterium | reverse complement strand
CAACTTCTTGAGAGAGATCGGACCATCCAGTGAGATCTCGGAATTGAAAAAGTCCGGCTCGCGCGCCACCAGGTCGTTCGTGATTACTTCCTCGTGTCCCAGAATCACGTAGCGCTTGATCAGGTTTTCCAGTTCGCGAATATTTCCCGGCCAGTGATATTTCTGCAGCACCGCCAGCACTTCATTCGATAGTGGCCGCGCCCGGCAATTGAACTTCCGGTTGTAGTATTCCAGGAAGTAGGCGCACAGATCTTCGATATCGCCACGGCGTTCGCGCAGCGCCGGCATGCGTATATTCACCACGTTGATGCGGTAATAGAGATCCTGGCGGAAGGTGCCCGATTCGATCTCCGTTTCCAGATGCCGATTGGTGGCGCATACCACCCGCACCTCGACCTTTTTGTCTTCCTGGGCGCCGATGCGGCAGAACTGCCCATCCTGCAGAAGTTGTAAGAGCTTCGATTGCAGCGATGGGTCCAATTCCGAAATTTCATCGAGAAACAAGGTGCCGCGGTGCGCCATCTCAACCCGACCTGGCTTCGATCCAACCGCACCCGTGAATGCTCCTTTTTCGTAGCCGAAGAGCTCGCTTTCCAGCAAGGTCCCAGGAATTGCCGGGCAGTTCACCTTTACGTACGGCCCGACTCTCCACGGGGACAGGTTATGGATCAGCCTGGCAATGATGTCTTTCCCCGTCCCGCTCTCTCCGGTGATCAGCACCGGAACGTTAGCGGCGGCGACTTTTCCCAGCCGGGAACGAACCGCCTGCATTCCTTCGGAGTGGCCAAAAATAATATTGTCAGGGGGAACCTCGCCGAGCGACTGCGCCAGCGTTGATACGGAAAGTGTGGTCATAAGAGTGAATGCCCCGTTGCGGCCAGTGTTCATCCGCATGCACTAAAAGTGCATCTCAAGCACCAAACTGGGGAAGGGAGCTGAACGTTCCAGACGCTTTGCCTTAAGCCATTCAGCCGATAACCGGTTACAGCGATCATATGCCCGAAGCCACAAGCTTAGGCATGGCACCAAAGTGCCATTATGAGACAGGGAACGGGAGGGAAAAACTTTTCACACTACAGACGCCGATTTCCTCAAACGCCGGCGGGAAGCGTCCTCCGAATCTGTGCCCAGTGGGCGGGCGAACTTCAGTCCTAGAAGATGGTGGTCATCCAGGTGCGCGACCCAGATCGCCTTTGCCTGCATGATCCGCGAAGTCGTCTTTATGCCTTGGATAGGTCCAAGGGGAGCGCTCGGAATCTCCAATGAAACCAGCGCTGATTTGGGCAAAGATCGCCGAACTACGACCAAAGCGCCTCCCGCGGAGATATTAACCGCAGTGGCAAACTCGAGGGAATCCTTGCCGGCTCCGTCGCGAGCGCGGACGAAAACAGGAATGGCCAGTTGAAGCCTCGTCGACCTGCGTGCATCCTTCTTAGATGTGCTGCGAGACACGTATCAAACCCACCCTTGGACTGGCATTAAAGGTACTGGAACCGCATCTCATGGGCCAAACTCGGAAGGAAACCGGGCATGCCTGGAAGCGTTCGAAACCTAGCCTCCAACAAGGAAATTACACCAGAATCGTGGCCGTCCGCTCATTCAAATATGACTTCGGATCATACTAAGAGTGCAATATTTTTCGCATCGGCGTAAAGGACGTTTGCAATTGACAGTCTGTTATGACTGACATATGATTGCTTCAATCCCCAGTTCTGGACGGTAGTAAGTGGTTCTCTCCCCTTAAGATCGATACTCGGGACCTCCATGCCTTCGCTATCCGACAAAAGTCCAGCCGCCGCTCCTACGAGTACGAGTCCGAAAGATCGCTTGCCAGCAACCGCGGCAGCTCCAGCCTTCACGCCCAACTCTGGCGATGATATGGCGCGCGAGCTCGAGCAATTGCGCGATCGTTTCCGCAAGACGACGAACGCGCTGGCGTCCGCCGCCCACGACTTGAAGACGCCACTTGCGATTCTTAACGGTTATATTGAACTGCTGCAGAGTCAGAAGCTCGGACCGCTTAACGATCGCCAGAAGGAAGTAATGGGCGACATGTTTTCCAGCGGACAGCGCCTACAGCAGTTCATCCATGACTTCCTCACCTTCAGCGTGCTCGAAACCGGCGAACTGCGCATGCAGTACGTGGAAGGTGACATGAATGCCTGCCTCTCGGAAGTTTGCCGGTTGTGGTCGGCGCGCTTTCAGGCGCGCGGTTTGGCGCTCTATTTTCTGGCCAATGACAAGTTGCCGCCTTTTGCCTTCGATGGGCCGAAGATCCAGCGCGTGATTTCCAATCTTCTGGAAAACGCCGGCAAGTATACACCGCAGGGCGGCACCGTCTGGCTGCACGCCGAACCTCATATGTGGGAGCGTCGCGGGGTGAGCGCACCAGGAATTCCTGGAGAACGCCGCCGGCAATCGAGCAACGTGCCGAATGCAGTGAAAGTCAGCGTGGCCGACACGGGCCCGGGAATCCGGCCGGAGTTTCACTTGGAAATTTTCGACGATTTCTTCCGCCTGCCGGGCAGCGAATCGGCCGAAGGGATGGGCCTCGGACTCGCCATAGCCCGCCGTCTTCTGCAGGGAATGAACGGCAAGATCTGGGTGGAAAGCGAACCCGGCGCGGGTTGCAAGTTCTCATTTCTCATTCCCATGAAACCGATCTCAAGCAGTTCGCCGCGAGGAACCAAATGAGCGAAGCTGCCAACATCTTGCTGGTGGATGACGAACCGGGAATGCTGCGCTACATCCGTACGCTGCTGGAAGTGGACGACCACAAAGTGCAGACCGCCAGCACCGGCGAAGAAGCAGTGGAGCGCGTTCAGAAAGGCCTGCAGCCTGATCTCGTGTTGCTCGATCTGCTTATGCCCGGCATCGATGGACTACAGACTCTTGAGCAACTCCGCCATCTCAAACCGGGACTGAAAGTTGTCATGCTCTCCTGCGTGAATGACACGCGCAAAGTCGTTCAGGCCATGCGCCTTGGCGCCATCGATTATCTGACCAAACCCTTTCAGAAAGCCGAACTCGACGCCGTCATTGGGCAGTGCGTGGGCACCGCCAAGGCGGAGAGCTATTCCGGCGAGATCGAAGAACTTTGCGACGACGTGTTCTTCGTCGCCGCCAGCCCCGCGATGAAGAAAATTCGCTCGCAGGCCGCACTCGTCGCCAATGTCGACATTCCCGTTCTCCTGCTCGGCGAAAGCGGCACGGGTAAAGAAGTGCTCGCCCGGCTAATCCACAAGCTTTCTCCGCGCGCCCACCGCACATTTCTCAAAGTCAACTGCGCGGCGGTGCCGGCCGACTTGCTCGAAAGCGAACTATTCGGCTACGAAGCGGGAGCCTTCACCGGCGCCAACCATCCCAAACCCGGCAAGTTCGAACTGTGCAATAAGGGCACGATCCTGCTCGACGAAATCGGCGAAATGCCCGCGCTGCTGCAAGCCAAGCTTTTGCACGTCCTGCAGGACCAGACTTTTTCCCGTCTGGGCAGCCGCAACGTAATCAAGGTAGACGTACGCATTTTGGCCGCGACCAACATCAACATTCCCGAAGCGCTCGCGAACAAGCGTCTGCGTGAGGACCTCTATTACCGACTGAACGCCTTCACCATGACGTTGCCTCCGCTGCGCGAGCGTAAGGAAGAGATTCCGATCCTGTTGAAGCATTTCATGTCGCGCATGTCAGAGTCCTATGCGCGTTCCCCGTTGCCGCTTTCGCAGCCGCTGATGGAGGCGTGCCTGAAACATTCCTGGCCGGGCAACCTGCGCGAACTGAGCAACTTCATCAAGCGCTACCTGGTTCTGGGAGACGAGACGTTGGCCGCATCCGAATTGCAGCCCAGACCCGATGGCGGCGCAGGTACGCACGCCGATGTCCCCGCAAGAAGCACCGCAACCAACGCCGATGGCGGCGGTGGCCTGAAGTCGCTGTCGCGCAACGCCAAAGATGAAGCGGAAGCCGAGGCCATATCCCGAGCCTTGGAAGAAACAAATTGGAATCGCAAGCAAGCCGCAGCCTTGCTGAAGATCAGCTACAAAGCCTTGCTCTATAAAATCCGCCAATACGGCATAGCGCAAAGCCGCAGCACTCACC
The DNA here is from genome assembly GCA_050014035.1 of Terriglobales bacterium. Taxonomy (GTDB): domain Bacteria; phylum Acidobacteriota; class Terriglobia; order Terriglobales; family Acidobacteriaceae; genus Acidiflorens. Next base: position 6,719 of record JBEKED010000118.1, on the reverse strand, counting down.
GGTTATCGGCTGGCGCGTGATTTTAACTGAGAGCTGACGACCGAGAGCTGAGAGCTGATTTTGGTGCGGATAAGAGGACTCGAACCTCCACGACCTTGCGATCACTAGGACCTGAACCTAGCGCGTCTGCCAGTTCCGCCATATCCGCATAATCGAAGAAAAACTCGGCAGGCCCTTGATTAAGGGGACTACACTAATATCTACTTGGCTGACGCCCGCTGTCAAACGAAAGCCCAGCCCCAGACCACCGAAAGACGATGGAAGACCCCTCCGAAAAAATCCCCGCAGCCCTGGCGAAGGAGCTCCGCACACTCGCGCACGATCTCAGCAATGCCCTCGAAACCATCGTGCAAGCCACTTACTTGATCTCGCAAGCCGGCCCGCCCGAAAATACACGCCGCTGGCTGGAATTGATCGACCAGGCCTCACAGGAAGCCGTAAAAATCAACCAGGAACTGCGCCAGTTCCTGCGCTCAAAAAGCTAGCGAATCACTTTACGCCCATTGTCACCCCGAACAAAGTGAGGGATCTGCATCTCGCGGCGAACTGCACATCCCTCACTTCGTCCGAGATGCCAAAAACTGTAAAGTTTCGGGACGACAAAGCCGAAGCCCTAGCCCAGCTTCGCATCCATCGTAATCTTGGCGTTCAGCACCTTCGAAACCGGGCAGCCCGCCTTGGCATTTTGCGCGGCTGTGTTGAAGGCTTCCGCGGTTGCCCCCGGCACTTTCGCAACTACGTCCAGGTGCACGGCCGTGATGGTCCAGCCCGCGTCGAGTTTCTCCATGGTCAAGGTAGCTGACGTGCTGATGCTCTCCGGCGTCAGGTTCGCGCCTCCTAGTTGCGCCGACAGCGCCATCGAGAAGCACGCCGCATGAGCCGCGGCGATCAGTTCTTCCGGGTTCGTCCCCGGGGTGTTTTCGAACCGCGTGGTGAACGAATACGGTGTATTCGAGAGCACGCCGCTGGTGGACGAAACCGTTCCTTTTCCATCCTTCAGACCGCCCTTCCAAACTGCGCTTGCTTTGCGTTGCATTCCAATCTCCTGAGGTAAGAATTAAAACGAAGCCGTCCTCTATTGTAGAAGTGCCAAGAAAAAATCGCGCGCGGAACGTGGCGGTATTCAGTAAAAATCAGAACAGCTCAAATAGAAGCCGCATTTCTTGCAAACCACCTTGCAGCGGTGTCCGTTCAATTCGGTCGAGCAATTGGGACAGACCGAGGACGCATCCTTCTTCGGAGTCGTCGGGGTTGGCGCGAGACTGGGCGAATCGGCGGTCGATTCCCGCATGGATGTTGAACTCATGTCCCGTGTTGTAGCACGTCTCCCGGCACGAGAAAACAAAAACGTTGCCCGGCATCAGTGTGATTTGAACGCCAGATTTACCCCTATTGAATCTGAATCACGCTTTCTGTACTGCCGGCTTTGATCTCTTTCACCCGCGCCTCCACATTGCGGGCGAACGCAAACAACGACTTCGCATGGGAAGAGTTCTCTCCCTGGAGCACGGCCGGCATTCCGCCGTCGCCTGATTTGCGAATTTCCGGATCAAGCTCGACGTTGCCGAGGAAAGCGACATCGAACTGTCTTGCCGTTTTTTCCGCTCCGCCGCGCGAGAAGATGTCAACCTCGTGCTGGCAGTGCGGGCAAACAAAGTAGCTCATATTTTCGACCATGCCGACGATGTCCACCTTCATCTGGCGAAACATCTCTATGGCCTTGCGCGCATCTTGCAGCGCAACGTCGGAGGGTGTAGAGACCACGATGGCGCCGGTCAATGGCACAGTCTGAATCAGCGAGAGCGCCACGTCGCCCGTTCCCGGAGGCAGGTCGATAATCAAATAGTCCAGCATCCCCCACTGCACCGAGCCGAGAAACTGCTTGATGATCGAATGCAGCATGGGACCGCGCCAAATCAGCGGCTTGTCTCCAGGGTTGAGGAATCCAACCGAGATGACCTTGAGGCCGTGCGAGTTGATGGGCGCAATTTGGCCTTCGCCCTGCACTTTGGGTTGCTCGTTGGTGCCGAGCATGAGCGGGACGTTGGGGCCATAGACGTCGCCGTCGAGTAATCCAACTTTGTAGCCCATTTTAGAGAGGGCGAGCGCCAAGTTGACGGCGAGTGTGGTCTTGCCCACTCCGCCCTTGCCTGAACCGACAGCGATGATGGCGCTAACGCCAGGCAAAGGTTGTTGGGTGGGCTGTTGTTGGCCGGGATGATGGGAGTGAGCGCTCATCGCTTCATTATACGGGAAGAAAAAACAGTTCTCAGTTCCCGGTTCTCAGTTCTCAGCGTGAACCGCTGGAACCAAACACTAAGAACCGGAAATGGGACCAGAGAAATGCCCTCAGTAGTGCCCTTCTCCCAGCTGCACCTTGCCGCGAAACATGCGGTAGAGGAAGACAAAATAGGCTAGCGCCAGCACAGTGGCGAATGTCCACCAAACCAAGCCTACGTTTAGGCCGTGGCTGCCGGCGGCGGTGTTGTAGATGGTCAGGTCGTACTGGTGGTCTCGGGCGGGCAGTACGACGGGATAGAGTGCAAACGCTGCGCCCACCAACAGGAAGGTGATGTACAGGCTGGAAGCGACGAACGCTAGCCTCTCTTTGCCCTTGGGATTTGCCCAGAGCATTACCGCCAGGCTGGCAACTACGACGATCGGTACCACCAGGCCGATCGGGTGGTTTCCGTAATTGGTCATGATATCCGGGCGGATGAAGTAGGTCGCAACCATGGCACTGACGCTGAGAAAAAATTGCAAGGGCCAGCAGAGCAACGCGAAACCGCGGGCGCGGCGGCCCAGGTCGGCGTCGGTCTTGAGGGCGATATAGTAAGAACCGTGCGCGGTCAGGGTGACCAGCGCCATCACTCCGATGAGTACGGTGTACCAATCGAGGATGCCGACCTGCGGACCGAGTTTAAAGTCGGTCCAGAGCGGCTCAAAGAAATAGCCAGTGGCATCGAGCGGAACTCCACGCACCACGTTGCCGAGCGCTGCCCCAAGAAACACGGCCAGCAGAATGCTGGAGACGCTGAAGACCACGTCGAAGAAACTCTGCCACACGGGGTTTTCCAGGTGCGCCCGGAATTCAATGCCGACGGCGCGGAGCATAAGCAGCCACAAAACCATCATCAGCGGAAGGTAGAACCCGCTGAAGCTCGACGCGTAGAGTTGAGGGAATGCAAAGTAGAGGGTGCCGCCGGCTGCCAGCAACCAGACTTCATTGCCATCCCAGACGGGGCCGATGGCGCGCAGCACGCGCCGCCGCTCCTCGTCAGTCTTCGCCGCCATCAGATAAATTGCGCCCGCACCCAGATCGAATCCGTCGAGCACAACATAGGTCGCGACCATCACTGCGACAATCCAAAACCAAAGGCTCGCCATATTTACTTTGCCCTCCGTCAACTGACCGTTGTCGTTGGATGGAGATTGGACACTATTTCGTGCGCCTCCTCAGGGCCGCGCTCAATTTCCCGCCAGAGCAGGAATAGCCCCAGAATGCCAAGCACCATGTACATACCCATGAATCCCAAAAGAGTGAACATGCTGTTGCCGGCGGAGACGACCGTGGAGAAGCCATTTTCCGTGCGCATCAGTCCATACACCAGCCAGGGCTGGCGGCCGAGTTCGGCCGTCATCCATCCGGCGGTATTGGCGATATACGGGAAAGGGGCAGAAAGCAAGAGGATCCAAAGCATCCAGCGTGCATGAAAGAGGCGGCCGCGCCACAGCAGGAGCAAGGCAATCGCCATGATCGAGACGAAGAACGTCCCCAGGCCAACCATGATGTGGTAACTGTAATAAAGCAACGGGATGTTGTCCGGCCAATCTTGTTTCGGGAAAGCGTCGAGTCCGCGGACGTGGGCATTCCAGCGCCTGTAAGTCAGAATGCTCAACATTCCCGGAACTGCGATCGGATTATCAATTTTGCCTTCTTGTTCGTTAGGCTGGCCTAGGATGAGCAAAGGCGCGGCGGACTGGCCGTGAAACAACCCCTCGATTGCGGCCAGGGTCACGGGTTGCAGGTCGCTGACCATTTTGCCTTGCCGGTCACCGGTGGGGAAAATCTGCAACACGCTGAACCCGCAACCGGCGATCACACCGACCGTGATAAAGATGCGGGCGTGCGCGGTCCACTTGCCCGAGAGCAGATAGAAGGCGCCCACCGATGTCATGATGAAGGCGCCGGTGATGGCCGCTCCACTCATGTTGTGCGCATACTGCCACCCGGCCCAGGGATTGAGCACAAAATCCCAGAAACTCGCCAATTGCAGGCTCCCGTCTGCCGCCTTGAAATAGCCGACGGGATGTTGCAGAAAGGCGTCGGTGGCGATGATGAAGTAACCCGACAACCACGAACCCACAAAGACGGCGACGGCCGAGAGCCAGTGGGCTTTCGGACTCAAGCGCTTTTCTCCGTAGAGGAATAATCCGAGGAACGCCGATTCGAGGAAAAAGGCAAACATGCCTTCCATAGCGAGGGTTTGGCCGATGACGCCGCCCGCGAATCGTGAAAAGACCGACCAGTTGGTGCCGAACTGGAATTCCATGGGAATACCGGTCACAACTCCTAATACGAAATTGATGCCAAAAATCTTTGCCCAGAAGCGCGCCGCCTCGTCATATACGGGATCGTTGCGTTGCAAGCCAATCGTCTTGAGCACCACGATCAAAAGGGCGAGCCCCATGGTGAGCTGTGGGAATAGATAGTGAAAGGTAGCCGTAAAGGCGAAATGCAGACGATGAATTAAGAGCGCGCTTTCCATAAATCAATTCTCAGGTTGCCACGTCTCAGCTTTGACCCATCAGCTTAGCAGTTATGCCGGTGGTCAGTTAAAGGAATTTACTATTAAGTCCGAATCTAACTCACAGCTTTTTTCTTGCGTGCCGATTCCGCACGGCGCGCCTTCCGGCGGCGGGCGGCGCCATCGTAGCGACGTTTTTCGTCCTCAGTTTCAGGGACGACCGGCGGCACTACGACTTTATGTCCCGCGGCGTCGATGGCCACAAAGGTCAGATAGGCGGAGCTGACGTGCTGGCTCTGTTCGGAACGATAATTTTCCACCCAGACTTTCACGCCCACTTCCATCGAAGTGTGGAACACACGATTGACGGACGAGCGCAGGATCACGAAATCTCCGACGCGAACGGGCACGAGGAAGTCCAGATGATCGATGGAAGCGGTTACAACATAGGCACGCGAGTGGCGGTGGGCGGCCATGGCACCGGCGAGATCGATCCAGTGCATGAGGCGTCCGCCCAGCAGTGCGTTTAGCGGATTGGCATCGTTGGGCAGAACGATCTCCGTCATTTCCGAGATCGATTCGCGTACTGGACGGGGGCGCATTAGTTTCGCTTTGTCGTTGTGGTTCATAGTGTCGGTCGACGGTGGTCGGCTCAGCCGGTCGTACATAAATTAATTAGGTGAGAGCAGCGCCGAGCCGGGCGCGATAGGTTTGGAGATAGCCGGCCGCGAGACTCGATACCCGCGGATCCGGGTGTACGTTGAGCCAAGTTTCGCTGGCTAAGTCGAACGTCAGCTTCCCATGTTCGATGGGAGCGTGGGCTGCCTCGCAGACAAAACAGATCGTGACTTGTTCGGGGCTAACGCGGGCGAGCGAAAAACGGACTGCGTCCCAGTCGCGGTTCCGCGGAAGATGCGGACACGCGGCTGCATAACCAAGATTGCAGAATTCGCGCAGATGGCTTTCGGAGGCCGGCAACTCCTGTCCTGATGCGCGGCAGTTTCCCGTCCATCCTGCGCCGAGTGGCAAGCGCGAAGGATGCGGCCACCAGCCGTCGTTTAGAATCTCCAGCGGCACAAAAAAAGGGCAAGCCAAGTTGCTTCCTCAGGAACGCCCATTGTAACGCGGAGCATGATATGAATGGGAGGCAGCTCTTAGCTCCCAGCTATCAGCTTTCAGCCAAGGCTCTTCGCTTTTGGCTGGCACTGAGAGCTGATAGCCGACAGCTGAGAGCTTCTTTATGGATCGCATTGCCATGTTGAGCGAGATTCTTGCCGCCAATGCTGAGGATTCGTTTGCGCGCTATGGACTGGCCATGGAGTACTCCAAGGCCGGACAAATCGACCAAGCGGTTCTGGAATTCAAGACGCTGATCGAGAAAAATCCGGATTACACGCCGGCGTATTTCATGGCCGCGCAGACGCTGGCCGGTGCAAGCCGCATCGATGAAGCCAGGCGCATGCTGGTGGATGGCGTGTCGAGCGCGCGCCGCACCGGCAACACGCACGCGCAGTCGGAGATGACGGCCATGCTGGAAGAGTTGAGCGCGTAATTTGCTCACGTAGGGGCGGATTTATTCGTCCGCCCCCAGCGGAGCAAAGCTCCGCAGAATTGGCGCGCCCTGCGCGCCAGCCCGGACGAATGCGTCCGGGTCTACGTGAGCCTTGCGGAGTGCTACACTCTTTTGTTCCGCGGAGGCATGTCATGCGCCGTTTTGCTTTTCTTTTCGTTGTTCTCTTTGCGCTCCCCGCATTTTCTCAAGCCAAGCATCCCTTTACTTTCGAAGACATGATGAAGCTGAAGCGGGTCGGCGAGCCGGTGCCTTCGCCCGATGGCAAGTGGGTGCTGTTCGCCGCAGTCGATGTAGATCTGGCCGCGAATACGAAAACTTCGCATATCTGGATTGTGCCGCTAGCGGGCGGGCCGGAGCGGATGCTCATTGGCGATCAGGATGGGGACCGTCCGCGCTGG
>JBEKED010000117.1:0-10955 GCA_050014035.1 Terriglobales bacterium | reverse complement strand
GCGCGAGAAGGGGCGCATCCCGCGGCTACTCCGACTCGAAAAGACTTTCTCGGCCTCGGAACTTTTTACAATGGCTTTACACTTTGATGACAACTGGCTGGTCTTCTTTCGGTAAGGTTTCGTCGAAGCACCGACTTACGATTTTCAGTGGGAGGTAGGGGACCATGACCAGGAACATTCGCAGATTCATCGTAGCGGCGTTTACGGTTGCAGCCTTCGCACTCACGACCAGCGCTGCCATGGCACAGAGCGGGGGTGCCATGACACAGAGCTACACCGGCAATTGGCCGGCGACTGTGACCCAGTCGCAGCGCGACAACGGCACAGACTGCATCGCTCTGACCGACGATGGCAGCTATGGCTTTACGCACAGCGGCGAGGCCAAGCTAAACGGCCAGAACGACCCGTATGGCGGCTATTTCACAGTCGTCGATGGGCTCATCACTGTCACTTTCACCGAACCGTCGGGCGAGGGCGACTGTTGTGACTACCTCGTGTTCACCGCTCGCGCCAACAACGGCCATATCGGCAAGGGGGTCTTCAATTATTTCGGTATAACCGACATTGGTCTGCTGGCGTTCGGCAAGAACGGCGGCTGCTGAAATCGTCGATAGAACAGGGTGAGCGGGCAACTCCCGGGGACCCCAATGCATAGAGAGACTTCCCTGCCGCCTCTTTGGCACAGTTGATGATGTAGGGGTCCTTCGACTCCGCGGGAACTTCACTTCTTGAAGTTCCTGCTCCGCTCAGGATGACAACGCTGAGAGCTGCGATTACGTGCTGAGCACCCCGGTGTTTTCCGAAAACCGATTCGGTACGCCTTCGCTGGCCTAAGTCTGCGCAACTCCCCGGGGACCCCAATGCATGGAGAGACTTCCTGCCGCCTCTTTGGCACAGTTGATGATGTAGGGGTCCTTCGACTCCGCAGGAACTTCACTTCGTGAAGTTCCTGCTCCGCTCAGGATGACAGCTCGGATTGGGTGACTGAGAGCTGACAGCTAGCGCTTTCTTACGTGCTGAGGACCTTTTCGCGCTCTTCGGCGTCCTGCAGTTCCTGGTGCGGCGTTGTCGGCAGCGCGAACTCCAGAACCTCTTCTATGGTCTTCACGTAATGCGCCGTCAATCCTACTAACTGTTCGGGCGTCAGATCTTCCTCGAGGTTGGTCTTGTTGTCGGCGGGGAGGATCACGTCATGCACGCCGGCGCGTTTGGCGGCTAGAACTTTTTCTTTAATGCCGCCGACGGGCAGCACGTTGCCGCTCAGCGTGATCTCGCCGGTCATGGCGGTCAGCGGACGCACCTGTTTACCAGTCAGTAAAGATACCAGCGCGGTCACGATGGTGACGCCGGCCGAAGGACCGTCTTTTGGGATCGCTCCCGCGGGCACGTGAATGTGGATGTCGTGGGTGGCGAAAAATTCTTCGTCGATGCCCAACTGCTTGGCATTCGAACGCACCCAGCTTAGTCCGGCTTGCATGGATTCGCGCATCACGTCCTGAATCTGGCCGGTGATGGTGAGCCCGCCTTTGCCTTTCATTTGATTTGCTTCGACAAAGAGCACGTCGCCGCCCGAGGGCGTCCACGCTAAACCAACGACCACGCCGGCGCGTTTGGTGCGTTCGGCAATTTCGCCTTCGCTGCGCACTTTGATGCCGCCCAGAAATTCCTGGATAATCTCCTTGGTAATAACCAGCTTGTCATTCTTGCCTTCGGCAATGCGGCGCGCCTGCTTGCGGCAGATGGTGCCGATGGTGCGTTCCAGATTGCGCACGCCCGCCTCGCGCGTGTAATGACGAATGATGTAGCTGACCGCTTCTTCGGGAAATTCGATCTGCTCTTTGGTGATTCCGTTTTCCTCGATCTGCCGCGGAATCAGGTACTGGAAGGCGATGTGAATTTTTTCTTCCTCGGTATAGCCCTGCAGTTCGATGATCTCCATGCGGTCGCGAAGCGGCTCGGCGATGGGATCGAGCATGTTGGCGGTGGTGATGAAGAGAACTTTCGAGAGATCGAAAGTCACGTCGAGATAGTTGTCGCGGAAAGTCGCGTTCTGTTCGGGGTCGAGGGCTTCGAGCAGCGCCGATGCGGGATCGCCGCGGAAGTCGCGTCCGACTTTGTCGATTTCGTCGAGCATGAAGACGGGATCTTTCGTCTCGGCGCGGCGAATGCCTTGAATGATCTGGCCGGGCAAGGCTCCGATGTAGGTGCGGCGGTGGCCGCGGATTTCGGCTTCATCGTGCACTCCGCCTAGAGATAGACGGGTGAATTTGCGTCCCAGAGCGCGGGCGATGGACTTGCCGAGAGACGTTTTGCCCACGCCGGGAGGGCCGACGAAGCAGAGAATCGGGCCTTTCATGCCGGGCTTCAAACGCCGCACCGAAAGGTAGTCGAGGATGCGGTCTTTTACTTTTTGCAAGTCGTAGTGATCGGCGTCGAGAATTTCTTTGGCCTTCGGAATTTCAATTTCTCCGCCCGAAGTTTTTGCCCAGGGCAGCACGGCCAGCCACTCGATGTAGTTGCGCGTGACGGAATAATCGGCGGCCATTGGCGACATGCGCATCAAGCGCCCGAGTTCTTTCAGCGCTTCTTTTTTTACATCGTCGGGCATGCCCGCGGATTCGATCTTCTGCTTCAGCTCTTCGGTATCGCGCTGGCCTTCATCCTGCTCGCCCAGTTCTTTCTGGATGGCCTTCATCTGCTCGCGCAGGTAATATTCGCGTTGGGTCTGCTGCACGCGATCCTGCACTTCGGACTGGATCTTGTTGCGCAGTTGCTGCACTTCGAGTTCTTTGGCCAGGTGCTGATTGATTTTTTCCAGGCGAATGCGGACGTCGGTCGTCTCCAGCGTTTCCTGTTTGTCGGCTGTCGAGAGTGAGGGCAGGGAAGAGGCGATGAAGTCGACCAGGCGTCCCGGCTCTTCGATGTTCATGGCCACGGTTGAAAGTTCATCGGAGAGGGTTGGCGAACCGGCCACGATCTGCTGGAACAGCGTCAGCACGTTGCGCTGCAGCGCTTCAATCTCGGAATCCTTGGGCGGAATGAGTTCTGGAATGGTGGTGACGCGCGCGCGCATGAACGGCGAAAGCTGCGCGAAATCGGCTAGGCGCACGCGCTCCAGGCCTTCGGCAAAAACGAAGAGGCTCTGGTTGGGCATCTTGACGACTTTGTGCACGACAGCCAAAGTGCCGATGCTGTAGAGATCGGTGGGCTGCGGCGAGTCGACACGGGCCTCGCGCTGCGCGACGACGACGATGGTTTTGTCGTCGCCGAGCGAGTTGATCAGCTGTACTGAGCTTTCCCGACCGACCGTGAGCGGCAGCACGGCGTGGGGGAACAGAACCGTGTCGCGCACCGGCAGAATGGGGAGCGAGCGCTCGGTAGTGTCGTAAGAAGTAATCTCGGAAGAAATAGGATCGCTCATGATTTTCCCTTGCGTATTTTCCCTTGAGTGACTTTCACTCAACTTTTGATGAAGCCAACCGCCAAAAAGATGCAAGCCTGAAGCTAGGTTGTTGAATTCTAGACCTTTTTTAGGCTTTTGCAACCACTGCAAGGGCTCCAAGTCCACTCCGGTAACCGAAGGGGATCAGCCCCGTTGTGACACGCTACGCCAAAACCACAAAACCCGCTGTGCAGTTCCTCACTCCTGTTTGTGACGAACCCGGCGCCGATGAAAAGCCCACCCTGGCCGACCGGCGCGGCGCCTCCCCACGAAACTTCCATCGGCGTTGCCCGCGGGGATCATGAATATAAAGGTAGCGGACCCTGCCTGAGTAGCGAGCGCTGCCTCACGCTTCCGGATAAATTCCGAGCACTTTCACCAGGTCCGTAATCTCTCCCAGATGGTGCAGGGCATTACGCGCGGCTTCATCATCGCCGCGCAGCAGATCGACAAAGAACACGTACTCCCATGGACGCCCGCGCATGGGCCGCGACTCGATCTTGCTCAAACTGATGTCGCGGAGCGCGAACACGCTGAGCGCCTTGAATAACGCTCCCGGAATGTTCTTCACGCTGAAGGCCAGGGAAGTCTTGTCCGCCTTCGGCTTATTCGCGTTTCGAACTGGCGGCTTTCCGTGCTTGATCTTTCCTCCTTTTATCTTTCCTTGTTTGACCTGGCCTCGTTTAATCAGGAAGAAGCGGGTGAAGTTTTTCTTGTCGTCCTCAATTCCGGATTTCAGGATTTTTCCTGCGTAGACTTCGGCGGCGCGCCGGCTGGCGATGCCTGCCGCGTCGCGCAGGCCTTCAGCAACAACATGCTTCACGCTTCCCGCCGTGTCGTAAAAGGGCACTGGCTCGAGCTTTGGATTCCTGGCAAACAGGTCGCGGCATTGATCGAGCGCTACGGGATGCGAGAACACGCGGCGGATGTCCGCAAGCTTGGTGTCCTGCAATGCGATCAGGTTGTGCACGATGCGCAGGCGGAATTCGCGGACAATGTGGACGTCGCGGCTGAGCAGCAGATCGAAATGTTCGGCGACCGAGCCGGCCAGCGAGTTCTCGATGGGAATCACGGCGGCGTCGACTGTTCCGCGCTGCACGCGGTCGAAGACTTCCAGCGAGCGCGGGCATGGCACTACTTTCGCCCGCGGCAGCATGGTTTCGGCAGCCTCGTGGCTGAAGGAACCGAGTTCTCCCTGGATCGCGATCTTCATCAAACGGTTTCCTTTTCCCGTGTGCATGCTGGCGCAAGGGCTTCGCAGCGACGCGAGAAGCGGCACGAACCTCAACTGCTGAGAAGTATAATGCGCGGATGCAAATCCGTTTCCCACACCTTTTGGCGCTTTGTTTGTTCTGCATGGCTTGTCGATCTGATGCGTATGCCGCTATGGGATCTTCGCCCGGCGACTACGCGGGGAATTGGGTAATGAAGCTCGGGCCCCGAAACTTTCTTGTGCTCGAACTTAAGAGCGAAAATGGCCGGGTGACAGGCACGTTGACGCGGCCGAGCCAATTCCAAACCGGCGATGGCTGGACTTTCACGCAGATCAGTTCCAGCGCGGTGACGGCTACCATTGTCCGTAGCTCGATGGAGCACGGGCATCTTCACCTTGTCGTTGAGAACCCGACGACCAAAAAGGATGAAGATGAAGACGAATATGACATGACCATCAACGCGCCGAACGAGGGGTCGCTCAAACCGGCCGGGGTTCCATTTGAGGGGTGGCCAATCGGCAAAGTCGAAGGCACGCAAGCTCCGCGGTTGGCCACCGATTGGGACAAGAATCGTGCCTACGCTCTAGAGGCAGACACAGACCAACCGAATGCCGAGATGCAGCGAATCTTTGAGGCAGATCAAAAGGCGCGTATTTCTCAGAACACGATGACCGAAGAGGATTGGGCCGCGATCGACAATGAGGAGGCGGAACGACGGCATCGCACCGGCAAGTTGCTGGCCGCTGGGCAACTGCATTCCGCCAAGGATTTTGCGGAAGCGGCTTTTATCTTCCAGCACGGCGGATCGCCCGAGGACTATTTGTTGGCGCATTCGCTGGCCGTGGTCGCGGTTGCGAAAGGCGATGCGGGATCTGCGTGGATTGCCGCGGCCACGCTGGATCGCTATTTGCAAGCGATAGGAAAGCCGCAAATCTACGGGACGCAATTCAAGTTCATGCCGAAGAGTGGCGTGCCGGCCACGCAAGAACCATACAATCGCGAACTGGTTTCGGATGCGCTACGCCGCCAACTGGGAGTGCCGTCGCTGGCGAATCAGGAAGAACAGTTGAAGCAGTACAACGCCACCACTGCGAAGTCTAGGTAGCAACTTGCTGCGTGCAATCATCCGACTGGCGCTCGGGCCAGTTCTTTCGTCATCACCAGGGCATCCATCTGGTTGGAATAGTAGCCGGTGACGGTCTTTTCCACGAAGTATCCTTTTTGTTTGTAGAAGCGGATTGCGGCTGCATTGTTCACCGGGGTTTCGAGGGCCACGGCGCGCGCTCCCGCGCACAGCAGTTGTTGCTCGGCAGCGCGCAGCAGCGCGGAACCTACGCCCGCCCGGCGCGCTGGCTCGATTACGTCGATGGTGATGATGTGCCCGGTTCTGCGGCGCGTCTCCGCCACGATGAAACCGAGAATGCCGAAAGCGGCGTTCTCCGCGGACGCGCCGCCGTTGCCCAGAGCGACGTTGCGGCCTTCGTTTCGGCGGTCGGCACTTTCGCTTTCGGCGACCAGCGTAAACGACCCGGGACGGCGCATATAAAAAGCGAGTTCGCGCTGCGAGTAGGCCAACTGCGGATCGAAGCAGGCCTGATCGATGCGCCACAACGTATCGAAATCGGCGGTCTCGAATTGCCGGATGCGAAAACTCACGCCGCCATTGTAGCGTTTGATCGTCCCCAACTGTCGGTGATGATGGCAGCGCATCCCCCGTGTGCCAGGCTGCGAATTCTGGTAATTTCTTGAGCATGGAAAAGCCGGTCCTGATCGTGATCGACATGTTGCGTGACTTTCTTGGGAGCTGGGAGCCTGCCAAAAAAGAAAGACTGGTGAATGCCATCAACGAACTCGTAGCCACCATGCGGAACTCTTCGCGTCCGGTGATCTGGGTGCGACAGGAGTTTGAACCCGATCTGCGGGATGCATTCCCGGAGATGAGGGCCAAAGGAATTCGCATCGTCATCAAAGGAACGCGGGGTTGCGAAATTCTTCCGGAGCTGGCGGTCGCGCCATCCGATGTGGTCATCGTCAAGAAACGGTACAGCGCGTTTTATGGGACCAATCTGGATGAGACGCTTGCGCAACTCCGGCCCGACGCGATTATTTTGGCGGGGATCAATACCCACGCCTGCATTCGCACTACTGCCATCGACGCCTACCAGCGCGATTGGCCGGTAATACTGGCAGCGGATTGTATCGACTCCTACGATCGGGAACATCACGAAATCTCGTTGCGGTATATGAAGGACAAGATTGCCGTGGCGATGAGCAATGGGGAGATTCGGGCAGCGCTCGGGGAACACAAATAAACGGCGAAACTCACTGAGGCTGATTTGAAAGATCGCTGAAAAGCTGAGTTGCACGCCGCGGCCGGCCCTCAGCGGCTGAAGCCGACATTGAGAATACGATGGTTCTCGCAGCGGTGAACCGCTGCGCCACCCAAAAGCAAAAGCAAAATCAAAATCAAACCCAAAAACCTTAGCGGACGGTGCCGTGGAATCCCACCCTTGCGCAAGAAACGCGCAAGGATGGGGCACCCATCGGCCCCGAAAGGAAATCGGGCAAAAAACCAAAACCACACTGCGATGCGCTGAGTTGAAGAGCGCCCCCTTCGCGTCGGTTCTGAGAGAATAGCCGCAGGACTCCGAGTGGATCCTCGGCAATTCGGGTTAACCAGTCCAAGGTGTGGCGGCGCAGTTTGAAGGGTTGAGCAGTATTGAACAGACGGGGTCAGGATGGGGCGCTATGGTAGTCCTCCCGGAGAAGACGAAGAATAATTCAATGCGGCGGATACTTCCCATTCTGTTGAGTCTGGTCTTGACAGCGGTATCCACCGCACAGGGTCAGCACCCGGAGACGCCCAGGGTCACAGGCGTAGTCGATTTCAGCTCCCGTACCGCGGTCTTCACAACCCCGGAGCAATCGTGCGACCAGAGCGACATTCCCGACGCGATGGCGCGGGCCTTCCGCGATTTCACGGGAACGGTGCACCTGGTCGCGGCCAGCACTAAGCTGTTCCAGAACCTGGGGCCGACTCTGGAGACTGTCCAGCACAGTTGCGAGGTGGGGCATTATTCGGCGGGCGATGCCAATCCGGCCGACTTCAACGATCAGACCTGGATCGATTCGTTCTACACGTTTGACGGCGAAACCATCGCCGGCCTCACCCACATGGAGTATCACGGATGGGCGCACCCGGGCGAGTGCACTTTCAAGAATGGTTACAACGGGTGCGAGTATGACTCCGATACCTATCACCAATCGAACGATGGCGGCTACCACTTCGAATCGTTCAAGGCGCCAGCCAATTTCCTGGCTGGGATTCCGTACCAATATGTGGTGGATGGAGGCCCTTCCGGCTACAGTGTCGACAGCAACATTATTGAGCTGGGCGGATGGTATTACGCCATGGTGACATCGTGGACGTGGCCTGCGAACTGCAGCGGACAACAGGGACCGCACCGTTGTCTGACGAGTGGCGCCGCGCCCATGCGCACTACTGACGTTTTTGACGCTTCTTCGTGGCGCGGATGGAGCGGCAGGGATTTCTCCGTATCGTTTGTCGATCCCTACCCTGGTCCGGTGGAACATCCTCAGGAGCATGTCTACACGCCGGTCGAATACATGGATGTCGTGACCGGCATCAACCTTTTTGAATCGTCGGGTTTGGTGATCGCCGTTCTGTGGGATCCCTGGAGCAATGAGTATGGCCCGAGGGGTTTCTATCTTTCCACTTCGACAGATCTGGTTCATTGGACGAAGCCGACACTGGTAGCGACGCTCGAGCAGTTCCTGGCGCAGGAGCCTCCGGGGAGTTGGTCTTACGCTTACTTCTCGTTGATCGATCCGGCGGCGCCGGACTTGAATTTTTCCGTAGTCGGGGATCAGCCATACCTCTACTATGTGCGGTTCGACAACAATAGTAACGATCGCGTCCTGTTCCAGCAGGGGATCACGTTGACGCTGAAATGAGCGGAGAGATTTTGGGGGATGAATGGCTGGCTCGTGAAGAGGCATCTCAATTCGAAGGACTTGTGGCATCGCTAAACAGCTTGCGGAAAAAATGCAATTTAGCGCCGCGTGTCACTCAGCGGCTAAAGCCGGCACTGAAAATAAGGTGCTTATCGCAGCGGTAAACCGCTGCGCCACCCAAAAGCAAGACCAAGATCGAGTTTTTCCGCAAACTGTAACGCGATGCCCAGATACGAAACAGGTCGGGCAAGACGGGGCCGGCAAGGCGCGCAATTTTTTCCTTTTCCACCCCTTGCGCAGTGGCATCTATTAGAAGTACGATTTCTCCGCAGAGGCAAGCCACACCTTGGTCCGCTTTATTCTCATCGACGTAGCCGCAGCGCTGGCGTTTTGTTTTGTCTGGTACGGCTGGTTTGTGCGCTACAACCGGCGACGGGCGGGCAAGGTGCTGCGGTGGGTGCAGGCGGCGTGCCTGGGAAAAGGCCGGGTATCCGATCTGCGCTGGCAGCGCAGCAGTTCGCGGTTGAGAGCGACGTTACATCTTTCCTCGCGCTGGTTTGAGGACGCCCGGCTCACGATCCGCCTGTTGCCGCGACCGCTTCCGGTGCAGTGGGCTCTGAGCCGCTGGCGCCAGCAGCAGGAGACGCTCACCTTTGAAGCCGACATGGGATTCCCTCCCGGCTTTCATCTCGACGTCATCCGTCATCGCTGGTCGGGGCACTCGGGGAAGAACTCGAAAAGCACGCGGGCGTGGACGGTCACGCGTCCCGGCCCGGTGATTCTCACGACCAAGGAAGACTGGCCGGTGGAACTCAGTCCGGTGGTGAACTCACTGGCGTCGTGGCGCGACAAGGATTTTGTCGGCGTCCGCTTCAACTCGACCTCGCCGCATTTCACGGCGACGGTTGCGCTGGAAAACCTGTCCGATCAGAAAGCGGCATCCGCTTTGTTGGGCCTTTTCCGCGAGCTGGCCGCGAGTTCCTCGGCCAAGCAGCACTAGAGGCCCCCCTGCCTACCGCTTGAAGTACATCCAGGCAGTAAGCACCAACAAGACGACTGTGACAATCCAGAGCGACGAATCGCTGATACTTGTCTTCTTAGCCATGGCGGACATTTTAACCCGAGAGTGAGTGCTTGGTGGAAGCGGTTTTTTGCAACGGACAATTCGGCTTGACAGATTGGTGAAAAACTCGGTTGCGCGCGGCGGTCAGCCCTCAGCGGCTGAAGCCCGCACTGAAAATAGGACATTTATCGCAGCGGTAAACCGCTGCGCCACCCAAAACCAAGAACCAAATTGAGTTTTTCAGCAATCTTGAACCGACGTTCAGCGGAACGAAGTTTCCATCATGATGCATCACATCGTCAACGGCCTGTGGCTGGGCAGCCAGCAAGACGCCGACGAACTCATCCGCAAAAACCCAGAGAAGATCACGGCCATCCTCAACGTTCGCGGGCCCGACGCTTACTATCCGCTCGGCCGCGACCAGTCCGCGGAGCATGCTGGCAAAGCGTACAAGTACGTTCCGGCTCCCGACATCGGAATCATCTATCCGGGGCATGTGAAGGAAGCGCTGAGTTGGCTGCATGAACAGAGAGACAAACACGAACGGATTTTGATCCACTGCAAGCACGGCATCTCGCGTTCCCCAGGCTTCCTCGCGGCGTTCATGGTGGAGAGCGGAATCTCTTCGGATTTGGCAGAGGCGAAAGCGGCGATCTCGGTGCATCGACCGGTCTACCCGGCGACGCCGATTGTGGAAACAGTAAAACCTGTTTTGTTGATCTCGGCGTTGACTGGATTGCCGAACCGGCAGGCCTTTGACGAGGGGAAGGCCAGTCGGTTCGTGGCCATTGCCGAGGTGGACCTGATGAAGGTTTTTAATGACTGCTACGGCGGCATCGCCGGGGATGCGCTCTTGCGGCGGCTGGGCAAGATACTCATCTCCGTTGGGTTGGACGCCTATCACCACCATGGAGATCGATTTCTGTGCAAGGGAGAATCGGGCGAGGCATTAACCGCCAGGCTTTCGCAAGCGCGGGAGATTTTCCGGGAGCGGTTTCAGGTCTACGCCGACGGCCGGATACAAAGCATCGAGGGCGCGGATTTTTCATTCGGGATCGGAACGACTCCGGAGGAACAGGAGGCTGCGCTGCGCGCGGCCAAAACAAAACGGAAGCAGTCACCGGAGTGGTTGCGGAAGATTATCGAGACGGGCGGGCAGGGGAAGCTTTGGTAGTCGGACGTAGTCGGATTCGCTTCATGGCGTTGATTCAAACTCAGGGCGATTCAGACTCAGGTAGCGGTGCGGTTTGAAAATTGCCGT